>CAZBGF010000442.1:0-2142 GCA_964491255.1 uncultured Verrucomicrobiota bacterium | reverse complement strand
GGCGCCCTTCCCCAGGCGGCCTACAACACATCCAAGGGCGCGGTCATCAACATGACGCGGGAACTGGCCGCACAATGGGCCAACCGCGGCATCCGCGTGAACGCCATCGCGCCGGGGTGGTTCCCCAGCGAGATGACCGATGGAATGTTCGACAACGAGCGGAGCCTTCGGTTCATCGAGCGGCGAACGCCGATGGGTCGCGCCGGAAGACCCGAAGAATTGCTCGGCGCGCTGTTTCTACTGGCATCGGACGCGTCCAGTTACATCACCGGCCAGACAATCGTCGTGGACGGGGGCTGGACGACGCTGTAGCATGTCTCCTTCTCCCCGGCACCCGTATTAGCAGCGCATAACCACGCAAATTCAGCCGACACAAAAAGCCTGCGGCTTTTTGTCCAGGTGATATGGATCGTTATTTTCCTGATCCAATATGTACTTTAATAAATTGGCTTAAATGTGTTAAGGTTTATTAAAACAATAGTATAGCCTGGGCTGTCATGCTGTCAGGAGTCAGGATAAACAAACCAAGAATAGGAGCATTTATGAAAGGATACAAGAATGATTATGAGTACTGGAGCAAAAGGGCGAGCATATTTGATGAAGCCAGTTGTGATATGGATGGAAAATGTTCACAAGATAATAAAATGGATTGGGTAATCCGGCAATTTAACTATACAGATACTACATTAGAAATAGGTTGTGGAACAGGTATCTATTCAGCCTTAATTGCAAACAAAGTCAAAAGTTTAGTCGCATCAGATATGTCAAATAAGATGTTAGCGATTGCCAGAACAAAGTTGAATCAATATGACAATGTCGAGATTAGAAGAGAAGATTGTAGTGCCATTTCATACAAAGATAATACATTTGATTCTATACTTCTCGCAAACCTAATCCACATTGTCAAAGATCCACCTTCTGTATTAATAGAAAGCCGACGTGTGCTAAAAAAAGATGGACGGATTATTATAGTCAGTTATACATTTTACGGATTGTCTCTTATTCAAAAAATTATCGCAATACTTCACTATATTAAAAATTTTGGATCGCCACCATCATCTGCCAAAACTTTAAGCCCAGAAAACCTTTCGAAGATTTCAGAAGATGCAGGGTTCTCAGTAAAGGAATCAATACTCATAGGTGATAAATTGAAAACAGTTTGCTTGGTGGGTATTAAACTAGATTGATCTTATAATCGGGTAGCCGGGAGGCTTTGTCATGTGGTGCTAACTTACCCGGAGACTGGGCCTTGGATGTAGCGCTTTCAGCGGGATTCGTCGGCACATAGCTTCGGAGTCTCGTTGCACTCGCTTACCTGCCTGAGGCTTCCTCCAGACGGTCCCTCACGGTTCCGCCCTTGCCTTCGGCTGGTATTTGGGATAATGCGTTAAATACATTAACCGGATTCACACATAGGGGACTTTCACCCCATAAATTCACTCCCATGCCGGGCGAGTACTAAATGTAAATGGTGTCACATCTTGAATAGTGAATCAAAGGGGGTCATCCATTAAAGGGTGTGTCAAGAGAAAAAACACCTCTCCCCTAGAAAAACGCTCTTTTTTTTTGCGCCAAACCTCTTACCAGCGCGGCTTTGTTTAACCCTCTAATTCATAAGTGGGGGGGACGTCCATCATTAAGTAAGCAACTGAACATATTGATGAGGGAATGGGGTCGGGCCACGCTAACTACCTAAAACTATTAAATAACAATCTTAAAAATAACCTAATTTTGGGCCTATATCCAACTTTTTAGGGGCAAAAAGAGCGTTATTCAAAATAGACAATGGCAAGAGCGAAAAGGTATTTATTCCTTATAGTGCCCATTTTGAGGTCGAAAAGGGCGATATAGGGCCTGAAAACACGTATTTATGGAACGTTAATCTATAGATATCAATAAGTTGGCTTGGCCCGACCCCAATACCAAGTCAATACAAATGGGTGGCCCACTCATTGATCCAACGATTTGGCCGAAGATGTCGAGAGAACGGCCCCGACGACCGGGCTTACGGGAAAGACCGGGGAAAATTATGTGCCGAAGCTATGCGTGGCATTAAAAAGAAACCAAAGGCAGCAAGATGACGACACCCATTTCAATTGAAATCTGCCCCATTTCCGGCTTGAGGATATTGAAGAAGCCGGA
>CAZBGF010000441.1:0-2147 GCA_964491255.1 uncultured Verrucomicrobiota bacterium | reverse complement strand
TCATCATAACCAATTGAAGGTGGTATATCGCCATGTTCTGCAGTCGGTCCGTTGTAAATTTTCTTTGGGCCGGCATAAGCATTGTAACCGGCATACACCGTGGCAGGGTGGCATGCCTTGTCAAGGAAAGCCACTGTGAAATAGGCTTCTGCCTTGATGTCCGCGGCAAAATTTTTCAACGAAAAGTATCTAACTGCATTCTTTGTCTTTTCAATTTTTTCTTCATTGTCTTTATCATTCAGGAAAAAGAGCTCAAGCGGATGTTTATATGTGTTATCACAAAAGGCCGGTACTCCGGCGCAGATGCATGAAACCCGTTTATCCAGCCCTGCGCAAGCCAGTGCCAGTGCTCCGCCCTGGCTTGCGCCTCTTACGATCAAAGTTCTTCTATCCCATTCCGGCTGAGAGCATAAAAAATCGAGTGCCCGAAGATGCCGCAGATACATTGTTCCCAAATACATTGTCTCTTTATCCAACCTGCCTGTTCCGTATAAGTATCTGCCGTACTTATTCTCGATTTCCTTGGCGATGTTTTCGTAATATTTCACCGGCTGTCCGTTAAGCAGGCCATTCGCATTAATATCCATTGAAAGAAATCCATATTTTGTGCAGACACAACTTTTGGCAAAATCAGAATCGCCGATGCCACTTCCGTGCGTAAACAGAACAGCAGGCAGGCTTTTCGGTTTTGCTCCTGTTGGACGAGAATAATAACCACGCACCGGATCGCCTTCAGAAGTATCTGCCTCAATCTCAAAGGTCTCAATATCTTCGTTTATAAACGGTGTGTTTCCAAATACAGGCCATTTTTCATTCCATTCTCTGTAGGCATCTTTACTTATTGATGCAATCCGCTTCATCCGTGCATTTATCGGCACTGTTTTTAATTGCGCTTTTTTTCTTTTCCAGAATTCTTTGAAATCTTCCGGACAGGGCGTGCTCGGCCCAATTTTCAAAAGCTCAACTCCAGCAGATGCTTCTGCTTTGGAATCTTTATACTCCACACTGAAATTTAAAAAACCAGGAGCATCTGCAATAATGTTGGTTTCAACAGGTTCTTTCCCGAAGGTGAGAGTCCCGGTCATTACAGTAACATCCATGTTGAATTGAATTTTGTATTCCGCGGTTATTTTCTGATTTAAGGGAATTTCAGGTGCGCAAACCATGAATCTGATAAGTTCAGCTTTTTTATAGACTGCGTCAGATTTGCTTGTATATGCATGTAGCTTTATTTTATTCATCATTGATTCCTTTATGTTTTATTATCTGCCCGCAGGACTTCGCCTGCCAGCAACGCTTCGCGTAGCGATGCGGTCTGGTCCAGCAATGTGGGCGGGCGTATAGCAGGCGGGCAAGTTTTTAGATGTTTTTGCCGGATCCTTCATTCTGACTCCTGAGCAGTTACGTAAAATGGTTTATTCAGTTGTCTTTTTGAATCGTTTGTACGCCTTATTCCAGAGCTCGGTGTTCTGTGGTTCATATTCCTTAATTGGGAACGCCTGCTTAATAATGGGCATGGCATCATGCAGAGATTTCACAATATTCAGACCCATGGCCTGGACCATGATATTACCTGCGGCCGTTGCCTCAACAGGACCCGCTATAACCGGAAGGCCAAGTGCATTAGCCGTGAACTGGTTCAGCATATCATTACGTGAGCCGCCCCCAACAATGTGAACAACTTTTGTTGTCTGGCCTGACGCTTCGCAGATTTCCTGATTAATTTTCCGATATTTCATAGCCAGGCTCTCGTAGACCATTCTTAAAATCCCTCCGCGTTCAGACGGCATGGTCTGGCCTGTGCGCTGACAATAGTCAGATATTGCGTTTTCCATGTTTGTTGGGTTATAAAATCCTGGATCATCAGGATCAATGAATGATGAAAAAGCCGGAGATTTTTCTGCCTGATAATACATATCAGCCCATTTCATTTCCTTGCCATCTGTATCACGCCAGATGCGTCGCAGTTCCTGCGCCAGCCAGCCTCCCATACAATTTTTCAGCAGGCGAATATTGCTGATTCCGCCTTCATTGCTCAGGTTCGCGGCCATAGTCTTTGGCGAGGTCAGTGGTTCCGGAATCAGCCTGCCGACCAGCGACCAGGTGCCGGAACTGATGATGAGCGCTTCGCGTATATCATCCACCGG
>CAZBGF010000440.1:0-2153 GCA_964491255.1 uncultured Verrucomicrobiota bacterium | reverse complement strand
ATTTATTTTATGAATAATTCGCTAAAAATTGTTATTCCGGGCAAAAGTTATTTATCCAAAGTTGTGGCGGGAAAATTGGCGGAGTATCTTCATCAGGTTGCCGGCGGCGATTATCCAATACTTGAGGACGATGACAATATACCCAGTAGTGGGACTTTGGTTATCATTGGCAATGCGGAACGAAACCGAGCGGCAAAACATGCGGGATTTCAGCAGGACTGGTCTGCAATGCGACCGGATGGATATGTCATCCGGACGGTTCGGGATAATCGTGGAATCTTTGTGATTGCTGCCGGAAAGACAGAGGCGGGTGATAAGTATGCGGTGTATCGCTTGATCCGGGAAATCGAGGTGCATGGACATTCCTTCTCTCTGGGAGACTATCATATTGTCATGAATCCTTTTATTAAAATCAGGGAAGTCATTATGGGCGATGCGACGCCTTGGGATCCTTTTTTTTATGCGGATCAGGTGCCCGAGGAAGACAGGGGAATCACTCCCGATATTTTATATGACACGCCCAGTTGCCAATTGAATTTTCCGGATGGCGATCAAAGCGCGGGACGCGCCAAGGTAGCTCATCGACGGATCCTGGCCAAGTATTGTATTGAAAACTGGCCAAGATCAAAGCTGTTGGAATATGTGGAACAGATGGATGCCTTTGGGTTCAATTCCATCCAATATTGTGATGAATATGAGCCTTATATGCACAGCGGGTGTTTGGTGAGTCGGCGACAGTGGCGGAATAAGTTGCTGGACATGATGCGTCGGACTCGGTCAATAGGAAACTATGTTTCCTTTTTGATGTGGGGCGGGGTGGCTTTTCGAATGGCAGGCAAAGTGATCTCCGATTGGGACGATCCGCTTGTGGATGCGCCCGTGGCCTTTCCGCGTGAACGGCACCATCAAAGGGCTGCCTGTTGCTGGAACAATGCCCGTGAACGCCAGGAGATGCAAGCACACATGACATATCTCTCTGGATATGCCCCTTTCATTGATCATCTGGTGAGTCATTTTGTGGATCCGGGCGGATGTGGAAAGAATGGATGCACAATCAGCACTGCCATGGCTATCATGAATCATCAGTATCAGCTTTTTCTTAAAAAAAACCCGGCGCTCAGAGGAACCTTTAATGTATGGCCTTTGACGTCCGATTACTCGGGATATAGGGTCACGGATACATTCGGGTTAAAATCTTATGAAAGCTGGGGTGGCACATATTCATGGTGGTATTTTACCAAAGCCATCGGGAAGTTGGATCCATCCATTATGGTGGCCAGCAGAAAATATAATCCTGTCGTTGCGGAACAATGCAGACAGTGGAACCGGCGTTATGGTATTTGGAGCTGGTATAACTGCGATCAGGAGATCACGGCCTCGCTGCATGTTGAGGCCGAGCGGCTGGGACGGGAATTCGCCGAATTGCCGCGCGAAGCGGCGGAGGCGATAGAATATTACGCTGTGCCAAACAATTGCCACGGATTGAACTCGGCCAGTTTGTATATTGCCGCCGGGTTACTATGGGAGCCTTACCGCGACCCGTTTCAGCTATTAAAGGAATTCTGTTATAGCGTGTTTGGTCCGAATATCTTTGAAGCGGTTTATACCGCCTACAGCGCCATTGCGCGGATACGTAACCATGATTTTAATGGTGATTCGGCTTTTTCAAATACCTATCTGGGCGCCGGGACGGATGATCCGGAACGTGATGCACAGATGAGTGGACATGCTCTGGCGATTATCGAGACGGTGACAGTGGATGCAATGTGGATATCCAAAATTCCTATGGCAGTGGAGCGGGAGGAAATACTGGAGGATTTGAAGGACCATTTGCGGATGGTGCAGCAATATGCCTTGTTTCGGTCGCGCTTTCTAAAATTGGCCCAGCAGGAAAGGATATATCCGGAAGACTTAGTAAAACTACCGAAGGTTGAAAAATTGCGTGTCAGCGGAGGAATGATCGAATGGCGTAAAGTTCAAGCACTTCTTAGAGCGCTTCGAAAATGATGACTATGACGTTCGGCAAAGAAGGCAACCTGCATAATGAACAAGCACGATGCTTTGATTCTTAGGAATTTGGCAAACCAGCACATGACGGTTTCGCTTTGTTTTTCGAACAATGACACCAGTTTAGAAACAATTACACTACACGT
>CAZBGF010000439.1:0-2154 GCA_964491255.1 uncultured Verrucomicrobiota bacterium | reverse complement strand
TACCACGGGCAGGCTGTTTAAAAATTCTTAGTTCTTTCAGGATTTTGTCTTTCATGGGCTTTTCGGATAACATCTATTTAGATTTGCACTCGGGATCGTAATTGCCATTTTTTTTATTTTGCCGGCTGCTTTTTTTTACGACTTTTTCTTTTTATTGGAAACAGGTTCATTTGTCGATCCTTGAGCAAATCATATATTTTCAAAATCCGAATAATTTGCAATAAGTCCGATCTGTCATAATTTTTTTTAGGTTCAACGCGGTTCATCAATTCCAGAAGCATAGTTCGAAACAGTAATACACCATCTACCCCTTTTTGTTTCAAATTCGCCAGAATTTCTTCTCTCAGTTTTTTTGAAGCAGGCAGTTGAGGAAGGCAAATAATTTTGGCTGTGTCATGTGCACCCATTCTCCGAACGGCCAAACGAATCGAATCTTTACTGATGAAACGCAGAATTTCAGGGATGTGCTCAAGCATCGCGGGATAAAAACGCTCTGTATGCCATCCATAAACGCTGATTATGCCACGGGCAATACCTGACAGGTCATCCGTTGTCCATAGAATAGAGTCCGGAATCCGTTGTTCGGAAACAAGCGGATTAACTATCACGAGATCAATTTCCTCCTCTATCCGTTTTCGTCTCCCGGTAACATGATACTTACACGGCTGACTTACCATGTAACCCAGAATTTCAAAATATTCCCTGACAATCCACTCACTTACTGTTGCCATCTCAAACCCTCCATTTACACTGTTGATCCGCGCCAATGAAGTTTCTGGCGAAGAATAGAAAAATAGCTGAACCCAGGCAACTTGATAAAACTGGCGCATTGATCACTCATGCGGATCATAACGCGGTCACCCTGTTTGAGCGGTTCGCCAACCTGACCATCTACAGTTAATAACAAATCACCAGCACTGTCTTCCGCGACTACTGTAATCTTCTTGTCGTATGGAACGACCAAAGGACGCGTGCTTAAAGTATGCGGGCAAATTAAACTCAGCACAAATGCGTCCACATCAGGATGCAGGACAGGGCCACCAGCCGAAAGAGAATGCCCGGTGCTTCCTGTCGGAGTGGAAACGATCAGCCCGTCACACATGCAGGATGAGACATCCTCGTTATCTATCAGAATATTCAATGTAATAATCCGTGGCGACGCTCCACGCTCAATGACAATATCATTCAGCGCGCAATATCGGCCCTTTTCTTCATCATTGCGATTCACAACACATTCTATGAGCGCTCGCGAACTGACAGAGAACTTTTTTTCAGCCAGGCATTCCAAGGCTGAATCAATGTCATCCTCTGGCACATTGGTTAAAAAACCCAGACTGCCCAAATTCACGCCCAGTATCGGGATGTTCCGGCCCTGCAACATGCGCACAGCTTTTAATATGGTTCCATCACCACCCATAACTATCAACATATCAATGTGTTCAGCAAAGCTTTCCGGAGACACGTGTTTTGAATTCGGCAGCAGCTCTGCTGTTTGACCGCTGGAGACTAATGAAAACCCATGCGCTGTCGCCTTTTCTGCAAGATGACAAAGCACCTGTTTGGCTGACAACTTTTTACAGTTAGCTAATATTCCAATTGTTTTCATGGTTTTCTCCAGTAAGCTAAAAACTCAGTATTTCCCGCCGCCCCCTTGATCGGCGATTTACAAACAGCCACCCATTCAAAACCGAGTTCATTTACCCCGAAACAGCGGATATGGTCTAACACACGGTTCCAAACATCAGGGTTGCGAATAACACCTCCTCGCCCGACATCGCTCCGGGGCGCTTCAAACTGCGGTTTAATCAATGTGATGATAGTTGCCCCGGAACAGACAATATTTTTAACAGAAGGTAATATTTTTGTCAAAGAAATGAAAGACACATCAATTGTGACGAACCAAGGTTGTTCCGGCAAATCTTCAGGCCGCAGATAGCGCGCGTTTATTCTTTCCATCACCACAACTCGCGAATCATTTCGCAATTTCCATGCCAGCTGGCCGTATCCCACATCAACAGCATAAACTTTGAGAGCGCCATGTTGAAGCATACAGTCTGTGAAACCGCCTGTTGACGCTCCTATATCAAGACAAACAACACCCTGAACATTCAGGTTGAAAAACTGACCAGCATGATCCAGTTTTTTTCCGCCGCG
>CAZBGF010000438.1:0-2164 GCA_964491255.1 uncultured Verrucomicrobiota bacterium | reverse complement strand
CTATGTGCCTTTGTCACTTTGTGCCTGAGTAGTTATATGCATTCTTAAGTTTCAATACCTTTTTGAACAGGGTCATGCATACACTCGATGACTCTTTGTCACGCCGAGCGAAGCGATCCTGCGAAACAGAACAAGAGATATCAAAAATCCAGAATTGCATTCATATCGTTTTTTTTACCTATTTCAATTTTGTCAATTTTGTCAATTTTCACTTTAGCGCGCTTTCCCGCGTCAACAGCCGTCTTTCCCGTAAAACCGTCAACAACCTGTCTAGCCGTTGATTTAGCGGGAACTGTATTGGACAATGTGGCAGGAGCTTGCTTTTTGGATTGACTCACATCAGACTTTGCGACAGCTGTCACTACTGCATTAGTCTCATCCATCTCTGGCTTAGTCTTACTGGATTTTCCGCACCCGGTAAGAAGCAAGGCTGCCATACTAATCATTAACACGACTTTCATGGTTCCGCATCCTCCCCTATGTCATTGTGGTCCACCTCACAAGGGAGTAACACCCCGACAGGATGGATGTTTTGGTTTTTTAATAGAATATTTTGTAATTACCCAAACTATTCTGAATTCTGACTCCTTACTCCTGAGTAGTACGTTGAATCAAGTGGCTTGTGCTGTAACCCTTAACCATTGGGCAGAACGCCAGCCTACCGCCCCAGCTTTCAATGAGTTCCCGCTCCTGGTGCACCCTGTTTTCTTTAAATGATCCTCCCTTGACATGGATACCCGGATGAATCAACGACAGTAAGGACAGGGGGTTGTCGCCTGAGAATGGATAAGCCAGTGATACGGGAGTCAATGCGTTTAAAACCTGCAGACGAAAGTGAATTGGGAATATCGGTCGTGAAGGGCCTTTATAAGAGCGCACCGAAGCATCGTCATTCACCAGCACAACCAGTTCATCCCCCATCTCACGGGCTTGTGAGAGCATGCGCACATGGCCGAGATGCAGTATATCGAAACAACCGTTAACAGTGACAAGACATTGTCCCGATTTCCGGCATTTCATTACCAGACGGTCGAGATCCTCGCGAGCAGGAAGCGCGTCACAGGAATCCGGCGGGATGTTAACCGGGGTATGAGATGCCCGGAACTTTTCAGGAATTTCTCGCGTAAAACAGTTTTTAATGGATGAAATATCCTTTATGGTTTCCGCCATGTCGCGCGCAGTCCTGCGGAGCGGACTGCATTTCTTCTGCACGGCATAGTCAACCAGAATATAAGGCTTAAGTTGCTGAAAGCCATGTCCGTCAGCATCAATCACGAATGACGCTGACACGTCCCGCAGAAACGAGACAAATTCCGCACAGACCTCTGAAGATTCATGAGGCTCGATAACGACACACACATGGTTGGCCTGCTGTTTTGCATAACGGATTGCAGACAGATTTACGGGCTGTAAGATATCGAATTTACCCATGACCACGGCAACCGTTCCATTGGCTTGCGCGATGGATTCATGCCATGCGGCAATCGTAGATGAAGAAAGAATTTTTTGAGAGTTCATTAAAACGAAGAACAGCAACTACTCAAGTAAAGCTAATTGCCGAAAACACCGGATAGCCAGCGAGCTTTTCCCGCCCTTTCAAAAACACCAGCTCAATGAGAAATGCAATTTCAACAATCTTTCCATCCAGCCGTTCGATTAACCTGGCAGAAGCCGCGGCTGTTCCGCCAGTAGCCAAAAGATCATCAACCAGAAGCACTGAATCACCCTTATGAAACGCATCGACATGAATGCTGAGTGTGTCGGAACCATATTCCAACTCAAAGGATTCATCAATAGTGGTAAAAGGAAGCTTACCCTTTTTACGAATGGGAATAAATCCGGTTTTCAGCTTCAACGCCACTGCCGCGCCAAAGATAAACCCGCGGGCATCAACAGCAGCCACGGCTTTGATATCCTTCCCAATATAACGAGAGCTGAGTGCATCAACAGCCATATTGAATAACTCAGGATCAGCTAAAATTGGAGTAATATCTTTAAAAATAACGCCTTTCTTTGGAAAATCCGGAATATCACGAATCGCGGACTTCAATGCTTCATAGTTCATGTTTTACCTCCTGTTAAATGTGATTTTTTTAATTAGTGCTTACTCGAAAAGCCTTTTAACCGCGGATTACGCGGATTTTCGCGGATAAAGATCAGGAAT
>CAZBGF010000437.1:0-2167 GCA_964491255.1 uncultured Verrucomicrobiota bacterium | reverse complement strand
GAGTCGGCATAGGCTTTTGGGGTTTCCGTTATTGCCGTAAGGAAGGTTACTGGCGCTCAGTAGATCAATTCGCGCGTATCATGGATAACGGCTATTCCATATGGCTATACCGGCTCATTGCAGTTTTCTACCGGCCCTTTCTGAACAAGGACATGCAAACCTACCTGGTTCTGATGTCGGAACAGGAAAAAAGGGGTGTTGTTCCCCCTTATCAACTGGACGCTTCAGTCAGGAATCGTGATATTAAGATTCCAACATATTGCATTCTCTCACGTTTTATACTGCCTAATTTAAGTTTCTCCAGCATATGGGAAGCATGTTCACAGGCGGGAGTCTGTAGGATCGGACTTGCTCTGAGACTATACAAGCAGGCAAACGGCACATATCCGGATGGACTGAATAAACTCATGCCGGAATTCATAGAAACACAACCAGTTGACCCTTTCTCAGGCAAGCCGTTTGTCTACCACAAAACCGGGGACGGATTTATCCTGTACAGTCTGGGCCCGGATGCTGTTGATAACGGCGGCAAACAGAAACAGAGCCGTTCGCGAAAAAGCAAAGAGCAGTATGACATAGTCTGGAAATGTGTGGAATAGCACGTGAAGGATTTATCGTGCGTTTTTCATCCATGGATTCTCCTGCAGGAATACAGATCCATAATCAGGTGCGCAATCGCGATAAATCATATTATTTAAAATATTGCAACTTACTCAGGCACAGAGTACCAAAGGCACAGAGGCACAAAGCAGACAATGAAAATGTATAGAGATCTGATTGTTTGGCAAAAGTCGATGCGTTTTGTTACGGAAATTTATCGGTGTACAAAGGCATATCCTCAAGACCTCAAGAAGGTAAGAGATAAATAAACTCTGTGCCTTAGCGCCTTTGGTGCTGAATAAATAGTAACAAAATATTTTAAAAAATGGTTGCATAATAAAAGAATTGATCTATAATCATGTTGTTTTTTTCGTTATTGTGATGTAGAGAAAGAAATGGTGTGCTGAGTTAAGAAGTGCATTGGATATCCAATGCTGCATTATTGGTATATGTAAATAATGTAAATAATAATTGCGGGGTAGAGCAGTCTGGTAGCTCGTCAGGCTCATAACCTGGAGGTCGTTGGTTCAAATCCAACCCCCGCTACCAATATTGTATATCAGAGGAATAACCCCGAAGTCTTTCTTTTGCGTCTGCTTACCAGCTCTTAAAGCTCTTAATACTCCTTTTTCAGACCTTACCAGCCTGGATTATTCACTCAGGTCTATGTTGTCAGCCGTCCCTACGGGACTGAATTTTTGGTTATTTCCCTGTTCACGGCGATGAATCGCCGCGCTATTTTCATGGCGTCCCGGATGGGACGCATTGACATTAGGCCGACGCTTCAGCGTCGGCTAAAGAGAACAGTAATTCCCAGTCCCATCGGGACGGCTGAGTAATAAATATTCTTCATTATTATTCGCCTGTAATGTCAAATGGAAGCTCTTGACTAACTGGGGCTGTTAATGGCACAATATAAAATCTGAATTTTGTTCGCCATTCTGCTCACTCGATTTTGCTGCATCTGTTTTATTGCGAGACGCCCCGCAGAAGCGGGGTATACTTGCGGTTTGCCCCGTCAAAATGCGGGGTATGTTTATACAGCTACGCGTCTTACGCCTTGCATCTACGGCAAACTTGAGCGATGCAAACTTCAGGTATAAAGTTGTTTTCGTAGTAACGCGGTGATTCTCAGCATAAGTCTGGGGCAAAGCTTGCTTTGCCGGAAATATTTTCGGCTGGATCCAGGATGGCAAGAAAGGTGAATGCGATGGGTCTCCGTAAAAAAGAAAAACTGGAGCGCTATTTTCTTTCCGTGATTCATGACGAGCGTAAAGGGCATGGATCGGATGTTTTACGCTCTGTTTTGAAATACTTGTCCTATGTGTATGGACTAGTTATTGCGATAAGACATTTTCTTTATGAAAAAGGTATTTTTCGGCATCATACGCTGGGTTGTCAGGTGATCAGTATCGGGAATTTGACTGTTGGCGGAACCGGCAAGACTCCGATTGTTGAGGTGTTTGCGCGTTCCCTTGCGAAAGAAGGGCGACGAGTGGCAATTCTCAGTCGCGGTTACAAAAAAGTTGAACACGGATTTTGGAAAAAGATGTTGGACAAAATCTCT
>CAZBGF010000436.1:0-2174 GCA_964491255.1 uncultured Verrucomicrobiota bacterium | reverse complement strand
TTTGACGCGGTGATCGGTAATCCGCCGTGGGGGGCAGAGTTAACTGAACGAGAACGTTATCTGAAAACCCTGATGTTTGAAAAGCCGGATAAAATCCCATTCGCGCCGGGCATTCCGAGAGAGTCAACCCTGGCCGTGTGGCATAAACAGGGCTTACCTGAGCAGAAAACCTGGGCAAATCATTTGTTTGACCTTCTGGGTTTCGATAGCAGGCGTGAATCATCAGAAGCAAGGGTTGATCTGGGTGTTGATTTTCTGATGCGTCCGCAGTACGAGGAAAAGGTGCTGGAGCATAAGAATGGACAATATACTGTGCAGGATTGGAAAGGCAATATATGCGTGATATCCGATGAGTATGACGTTACATATCTGCGCAACGCCAAGGACTTCGTGACGCGAAAATGGATCAAATGCCCGGTCGAAAACCGCGAGGACTGGGAACAGATGAAGACACGTTATAACGCCGAAGACCCCGGCCGGTTCCCCGATGATTTTTCTCAACGCCGCAGGAAGACAGCTGGCCGTGATTATCTATTGACTGTTTCAATTTCAGGGCCGTTTTGGCAGATGCGTGAATGGTGCGGGTTTGAGGATTTATGTATAATGATGATAGATCAGCCCGATCTTGTGGCGGAAATGGCGGCATTCTGGAAGGATTTTGTATCGAAGATGCTTGCGCGTATATGCCAAAATGGACATGGAGTGTTTGACTGCCTGGCGATCAGCGAGGATATGGCATACAAAGAAAAGGCTATGATTTCACCGGAAATGACTCGTGAGTTTTGCAAACCCAGTTGGAAAAGCTGGTCTGAGCAGGTGAAGTCGGCCGGCGTTCCCCTGGTGGACATGGACAGCGACGGATACATTGGCGAATTGATCCCGATCTGGATCGAATCAGGTATTAATGTATGCGATCCTATCGAGGTCGCCGCAGGCAATGATATCAACGCATTCAGAGAGCAGTTCGGCAGGAATATAGCCTATAAGATGGGTGTGGACAAACGCGCGATGGCCAAGGGTGGCCGGATTATTCGCGATGAACTTAAGCGGATAAAACCTGTTGTCGAAGATGACGGTTATATTCCCGGATGTGACCACGGTGTGCCAAGTGACGTCTCCTGGCCCGACTTTGTTGACTATTCCCGTATATTGGCTGAAATGACCGGTTGGCTTTAGAACTCTTTGAATTACAAAATATGGGATAACAGAATGGAATGGACAAAGGACAGGAAAATTCGAATAGTCTGAATTCACAGCCGCGCGTACTGGTGATTAAACTGAGTTCAATGGGTGATTTGTTTCATACCCTGCCGGCCGTGCATTGTCTTAAGACGGGTTTGAACGCTACCATTGACTGGATGACACAAACTTCCTATGTGGATCTGGTGAATTGTTTTTCGGATGTGAACCGTGTTATTCCTTTCCATCGGAACGCCTTTTTCCGTAACACGGGCCGTTTTCTCCGGGAATTGAGGTCTGTCTCATATGATTTCATTGTGGATTTTCAGGGTCTCTGGAAAAGCGCAATTGGCGCGCGCCTGGCGCGGGGTCGGAAGCGGATTGGCCCCTCGTTTCACAGTGAAGGTTCGAGGCTGTTGTATTCGTCAGTAGCAGGCCGAAGGAACAAAAATCGTCACGCTGTAGACGAGAATCTTGATGTGATTAGGTATCTTCAGCTTCCTTTATTGCCGCCGGAATTTCCCGTAAATTTCCCTTCTTGTCAGTTGGTGCGTGAACCGCGTCCGCGGGTTGCATTAATTCCGTTTTCCCGCTGGCCCAGTAAAAACTGGCCGGTATTATCATTTGTGGATGTAGGCATAAAACTTCAGGATCGGCTGAACGCCTCTATTTTTTTAATGGGAGGTCCGGATGACGTGTCTGCCTGCATGACAATGGCAGGGAAATTATCAGTTGTCAATATGGCTGGAAAAATTTCGTTGGTTGAATTAGCCGGTGTGTTGAGGGAAATGGATTTAGTTATTTCTAATGATTCAGGGCCTATGCATATGGCGGCGGCCCTGGGCACTCCGGTGCTGGCTATTTTCGGCCCGACAGACCCCGTGCGGACAGGGCCCTATGGTTCAGGCCATCGCGTTATCGAAGGCAATCTTCAATGTCAACCGTGTTTTTCACGGTCATGCACTTTTAAGGATTATTCCTGCCTTCGGTTGCTG
>CAZBGF010000435.1:0-2190 GCA_964491255.1 uncultured Verrucomicrobiota bacterium | reverse complement strand
AGGGCCTTGTTTTCGTGTTATTATCAATCATTCTATCTTGTTAGCTTGGCCCGACGCCCTGTCCCCCCTGTCTTACTTCCGGACTGCTCGGACCTTGGGCAAATATGCACGCTGGCTGTCTTCATTAACATAAGACGGGATAGACGATTCTTGACACGAATTGAAAGCACGTAAATGCCCGAAGCCATTCTCCCTGCACGCCAAATATCCCGTACCATAACCCCCGCAATAGAATCCGGCCTGCAGCCGAGGCTCCGAGCCAGTTCTCCAAATTGCCGCCCGATATCGGGTTGCCGCAGATAAATAAGAACCCCTTTTTTATACAATCGTGAGCTAAGTGCCTTCCGCGCTTGAAGCGGTAAGTTGTTTGATTTGATTCCATTGCACAATTTCTTCGTTGCACGCAAAAGGGATTCCCAACCTTTGCGGGTGTCCCTTATGTCACTTATCCTTGTGCTGCCACCACGGCGCGCATGGGCCAAAATGTCCTGAACGGCAATACCGTGTCGTGATGTCAACAGCGTTCGGATTATAAAATCATAATCTTGGTAGACAACCATATCTATGTCCCAACCGCCGATCTGTTCTGCCAAGACACGTCTCCAGGCAAACTGCAACGTGCTTCCCCAGAGTTTGCCTTGGCATAACAGCGCCAATTGATCGCTGGAGACCTCGGGCACATGGCGTTCAATAACTTGCCCGCATCGGCCGCAAAACCCATCAAGCCCAGTTATAACATAGTCACAGGGTGATTCCTCAAACACGCGGATGATGCGTTCGAACCTCTTCGGATGAAGCAGGTCATCGGAATCGAGGAACTGGATAAACTCACCGCTCGATTCGATCATACCGAAATTGCGGGCTACAGGAGCACCTGCGTTTTCTTGAAAAAAATATCGCAAACGAAATCCATCGTCGCCAGTATGTTTACTCCCCCATTTGTCTACCACCTGGCAAGTGTCATCAGTGGACCCATCATCGACAACGATTAGTTCAACAGGTCGATAGGTCTGTTGATAAACAGAGTCCATTGCTTCTACCAGGAAATCTGAGCGGTTAAACGTCGGCACAACCACTGACACTAACCCAGGTTCGTACTCCTCACTCATCCACCGCCCATTCCACGTCTTGGGCCACATATCTTTTAATGCCATAGTCTTCATCTCGCCTTTAAGCCCTTTGCCAAATTTCGTACTGTAGATTTTCCTGAAAAAGTCACAATTCTGTTAAGATTCACAGAGGAGCGAGTTCTGCCTTCTGCAAAACGCATCCTTATGGACCCACAACTGGTTCAGGATCATTATATCGCAACCAGAAAGTGGTAGGGCTCATATCTGCGGCGTAAAAAAAGACAAAACAGAATGGCCTTCAGCCATCTTTCGATATTCATAACAAGAAAAGTAATCGCAATAGCTGTCTCTGACGTTTGGGCCAGCTTGCACTGTCGACGTGCTCACTTCGACGCTATTAGCTCTGTTAATGCATATCGCTATTTTCATAAACATTCTCTCAGAAAGACAATGGGTAAACCTCGAATGTTGCTGAAATAAGACGACTAACAAGTTTTTTAGTACCACCTCATGTTTTCTAAAAATTTTTCAAAAATTATAACATTGGGAATCTGACCTAGTTTTCAAACCTCGCATCTCCCCATTGATCAACCATGCCTTATCCATAGCGTCATGTATACTCACACATGACCCGTTTTGCCAAATCGCCTACTAAGCATTGTCCATAGAGTGCGAAAAGCCTTCCTGGCTGGTCGAGTAGTCCAAGCCACAAAACGACGCGGACTTCGTCGTATAGATTCACGTACTCTAAGTTGTTCGATTGTGGCGTGATAAACCATCTCTCGGGTCTCATAACAAAACACAGGTTTACGACTCAACTGGGCGATTCGAGTCGCTTGGCGGTGGTTGCTTTCAATGAATAATTCCGCCGGCGTGTTGCGATACACCGCGGCTTTGAACTCCGCATGGCAACCTCTAACAATGAGCTCTTCCTTCGATGGCAAATCGAGCATCATCAGGTTCTCATAAAGTATCTGGTGCTCGTTCAGCCACTGCTCTGTGACTTTTCGGTACTTCTCGAGTCGGCTGGTGACAAGCCATCCAATTTTGTAAGAAGGCCGATTAAGCAGAGTAACTGTTTTGAGGAAATGAAGATACTTCTCTCCGTCATCGTTCTCCT
>CAZBGF010000434.1:0-2190 GCA_964491255.1 uncultured Verrucomicrobiota bacterium | reverse complement strand
GCGGATTACGCGGATTTTCGCTGATAAAGATTAAGAATTCGGAAAATAATTGACAACAAAATGAGAAATCTTTTTTTATATCCGCGCCCATCAGCGTTATCCCTGGCCAACCCGAGTCGTCTCGGGCAGTCGGGCAGGCTGTTCCTGCGTTTGGATATTATCCTTGAAACTTTGTGCCTGAGTAAACATCTCTTGTGTCTTTCAGCGCGTTTCAGATGCAACACCCTTTTCGGATAGCTTCTAAACAGGAAATAAAAAAAGCCTTCGACTTTCTCAGAAAAAGAAATCGAAGGCTTACCAGACTATCCCCCCACCCTCCTTTACCCCGTTATATTCTCACGTATGAAATTTATAACGCGGCTTACTGCGAAAGAGTTTTAAAGACGAATTTAGTCGTCTTTATGATGAGCGTGAAAAACACCGTCTTCTGGCTTCCGGAATCTATACTACTTTCCCGCCTTCCCATCCCGCTGCTAAATTTACAAATTCAGTAGCGGGGCAGTGGCATCAGGGATTTCGCCACATCGTCCAGCAACTGCCGGGCGACGTGATATCCGGTTACAGAGGCGCAACCGCGTCTGATTCTCACAGACTTCCGTTCTGCTTTTCACACAACACAATTTTTTCAATGAACACGCGCTGAGCATCTGATAATCTGAATCCGTTGTCAAGTGAAAAAAAGATTTTTTCAACAATGCCAACGCTTTGCATTGATACAAGAATAATTTGCATTGTGATGGAAGGTGTAGCATAATAGATTAATAGGACGCAAATTCTTATACAATTAGATTAATACAACAAACGCAGTTCGAGAACGAGTAACAGAAGTATGCCAATATGAAATTCACGCCCTTAGCTATTCGGGATGTTATTTTGATCGAACCGAAGGTGTTTGAAGACACGCGTGGTTTTTTCATGGAAGCATATAACCGTCCGCGTTTTGCCGAACATGGCATTCAAGCGGACTTTGTTCAGACCAACCATTCCAAATCGGTTAAAAACACTTTACGGGGATTACATTACCAGATTGGGAAGCCGCAGAGTAAGCTGGTACGTGTTGTTCGCGGTGAAGTGTTTGATGTGGTTGTGGATATCCGGTTCGGCTCTCCAACCTATGGGAAGTGGGTCGGAGAAATTTTATCGGCGGAAAACAAAAAAGAGATATATGTGCCCATTGGGTTCGCGCATGGGTTCTGCGTGCTGAGCGACGAAGCTGATTTTATTTACGCTTGCACAAACATTTATTACCCGCAGGGCGAACGGGGCATTATATGGAATGATCCGGACATCGGCATTCAGTGGCCTGCCAGTGAACCAATGCTCTCCGAAAAGGATAAACGCAACACTGCATTCGCAGAAATCGAACGGGATTTTATCTATAAAGAAGGCGATGATTATGAATCTTAAAGGTGTTATTCTGGCTGGTGGAACCGGTTCGCGGCTCATGCCGTTGACCAAAGTAACCAATAAACATTTACTGCCGATTGGGCAGAAACCTATGATTTATTATCCCATCGAAAAAATGATCGGAGCCGGGATAGAGGAAATTATGGTGGTGACCGGCACTGAGCATATGGGGAATATCGTAAACCTGCTGAGATCCGGCAGAGATTTCAGATGCCGCTTCACGTATAAAGTTCAAGATGAAGCCGGTGGCATTGCGCAGGCTTTGGGATTGGCAGAGAACTTCTGTCACCCCGGCGACCTTATGACTGTCATTCTCGGTGATAACCTTTTCGAAGATTCGCTCAAACCTTATGCCGATGCTTTCCGCAAACAGGTGAAAGGCGCCCGCATTCTGGGAAAAGAAGTGGATGATCCTGAAAGGTTCGGAGTAGCCGAAGTATCCGGCGACAGTGTGGTTTCAATTGAAGAAAAACCGAAAAAGCCGAAATCGCATATCGCGGTTACAGGTATTTATTTCTATGATCTACAGGTTTTTGAGATCATTCGGACGTGTAAACCCAGCGCCAGGAACGAACTGGAGATCACTGATGTCAATAATGCATATATTCAAAAAAATGAGATGAAATTTGACATGATGACAGGCTGGTGGAGTGATGCCGGCACATTTGAATCGCTGACTCATGTTGATCGCCTGGCGTCTCAGTATCCGCCGAAGTTCTAACCAAAGATATTTGAAATTTATTTGACAGAATGAACAGAATTTTCCTTTGCTTCTTTCCTATA
>CAZBGF010000433.1:0-2197 GCA_964491255.1 uncultured Verrucomicrobiota bacterium | reverse complement strand
TTATGTACAAATCATATCTATAATTGCCATTTTAATTTTGTTCCAGCCCTAACCCTCAACTTGTAAACAATGCAACGCATAGGAAGAGATTCATTGTATTAACAAAAAAGCATAAAGGGAAAATTCCTAACACAGTTGACTGCATAGCCTGTGATGACGAGGGGTGTATTTTAGATTATCTGGACAGACTTCATACAGGATTTAGGAACGGTACAGGCCGCCGTTCATGGACTCCTGAAAATAAGACTCATTACGACATGCATCGTGGGAGGCCAGGGGAAAATGCGCTTGCACTCAAAGTTAAAGATATGGTCATTAAGGATGGAGTTGAGCTTAAAGAACCCTATAAAATAACGAACCTACAACGAATTCTACAAAATAAAGGTGTCCAATCCATATTAAAATTCTCATGGGATGGTGATGATATAACGACGTCAGTCGAGGAAAACACATTTAAAAAAATAATGGGTTTGATAGCTCAAAAGGCCGGAGATGTTAAAGTTGGAGAAATTTATTTGAAAGAAGACCAGCATGGGTTCGTTGGCGATGTTATTTCAGATCTCGGTGTAGAAATTGACAAATATACGACAGAACCCTATTTGATTAATTCTGAGAACAGGAAACCCAAAGCGAACAAGAAAGGAACTTTACCTATTAAAGCATCGTGGGACCGTCCGAGATTGATATCTGCAAGAAAAACGCGTCTCTCAATTGAAGACCGTCCGGAAAATCAAAAAGTAAGAAATATTGTCAACGAATTGGCACGTAAAATCGATGTGAGGGAAGCTCCTAATGCAGCCGCAGTACTTTTTAGGGTACTGTTGGAACTAAGTGTCAAACGGTATATAAAGGATAATGGGCTATCAAAAAAGGACTCTTTGGTTAGTAAGGTCAGAAGTGTTGCCATGCATATGGAACGAAATGGGAAAATCTTAAAGGAGCAAAAAGATGAAATAGTGAGGATGTGTGGTGAAATGGATCTTTTTTCTCCGAAAACACTTCAACGGTTTGTCCACTCATTCGATTTTAACCCCGACAGACAGACTTTATGCACAATGTGGGATAATATGGATCACTTTATTTCCAAGTGCTGGTGAAAAAGCTGGCCAGCTTCTCGTAAACGTGGTATGAGAAGCCAAAATCAAAGGAGGTCAGCATGCGTTTCTATTCCCCGTTGCGCTATCCGGGCGGCAAAGGCCGATTGTCCCAGTTGATGAAAGAAATCATCAAAGAAAACAATATCAATGACGGAACGTACATCGAGCCCTATGCAGGGGGAGCGGCGGTTGCCCTGGTATTATTGATGGAGGAGTATGTCTGGAAAATCTTAATCAACGATATTGATCCGGCCATCTACGCATTCTGGCACAGCGTTCTCAATGAAACCGAGTGGATACTGAAAAACATCATGGACAGACCGGTCACCATGGATGAATGGTATCGGCAAAAAAATATCTATGAATTTCCAGAGAATCACTCACATCGCCGGCTTGGTTTTGCCACTTTTTTCCTGAACAGAACTAATCGCTCCGGTATTCTGAAAGGCGGTGTTATAGGCGGGAAAAAACAAGCAGGGAAATATAAATTAGATGCCAGATACGACAAAAAAAACTTGGCAGACAGGATTAAAATGATCGCAAGAAGAAGAAACAGAATACAGGTTTTCAACCAGGATGCCAGCGTCCTATTGGATACCGGCTGTAAAGAAATCAAAGGTGAAGCATTGTTCTATTTTGATCCGCCCTACTATAACAAGGGCAGTCTTTTGTATACAAACCACTATGGCCATGATGATCACGAACGCATGTCCATGCAGATTAAAAGTTTAAAACACCCTTGGCTGGTGACATATGATAACGTGCCGGCCATTTGCAATTTTTACTCTGACATTCCATCGATAAAATTTACTCTGACATATTCGGCAAGCTCTGAAAGGACAATAGGTTCTGAGGTGATGTTTTTCAAGGGGATTGACCTGCCTGAATATGTAAAAAGAATGAAACACCCATACTTTTCGCGTTACAACATCGATGATCTTGGACAACAACATCGCAACTGATCTAATCTGAAGCCTACCAATCGTGAAGGGGTCATCTTTGATTGAGCGCGCCGATTAAAACCGGCAAGAAGTAGGACTGAAAGTGAAGGGCACGGGGTCAGCCCTTGAATCGGGACAAAATTGAGCAGGTCATATAAG
>CAZBGF010000432.1:0-2202 GCA_964491255.1 uncultured Verrucomicrobiota bacterium | reverse complement strand
TTTCCTCTTGACTACTCCCATTCCTTTTTACACACAATTCTTTACAGTACTTTCTTTTTATATTTACTTCTTTTGTCATAAAAATCCCTCCCGAAATTGGTTTTGTTCCGGGGATCTGTAAAATTACAAAAAAACGTCTAAAACGCTATCCTTGGCTCGGCGCCCCGTACGTACGGGGCGCCCTACCTTATGTAACATTCAGGCATTCAATAGGTAGGGCGAATCGTTTCGATGAGCCGTCAGTCTCTTTATTCCCTTTCATAATGTATTTCGCAGAAGTCTATTAATTTCGTTCTGAAGATCGCGAACCATCTGGTTTGCACGCTATAAGAATCAGCCTTAATGGAAAGTAGTCTTCTGGTTTTAGAACTTGATTTCTAATAGATTTTCTCACTTCCGGCACACGGAACTTCAGATCATCCATGGGCTTGCCGTTGCTGTCCGTCAGCCGAAAAAAAATCCGCGTCTCACCCCGTTGAACCACCTTGACCAGAACCTGGTTCCAGCCTTTAGCCAAACGGAGCGGGTAAGGTTACCGCAAAAATCGCCCTGGTCCGTACCCGGGAGAGAACATAACACCATGGTCCGGCGCGCTCCACTACCGTGCACTTACCGGTTTCATCAATCAGGATGTGATTACCGTGTCCCGTGCTCAGCAGCTCAATGGCTTCATCTACCGTCTTACAGCGATCCAGTATCAACCGTGCCGCATGAAGAAGCTGCTCAGAGCTTCTAACACTGTGATCGACATTCAGGCGGAATGCGGGAGGTATTCCGCCGCCTGCTCTACCCGGAGAAGTTCCCGAAATTCCAAGTGCCAGCCCATGTTCATTGATTCCTCCCAGCGCGCATGTGATATTGCGATATGCGCCGTGCACATCGCGTATCTCAACCAGCGGGAACGGACAGCCGTCTGCATTCCCGCCCCACAACGGTCCTTCCGGAGTTGTGGCAAACGCGAGGTTTGTGCACTGTTCTGTTTCCCAAACAACGTTGTTTTGAGTCATAAGCGCGGCAATGTACTCGAATGGAATCGAAGCACCCTCAGCAATGCCTTCAATCTCGCGAACAACGTCCGGCCATGCCGTTTCCGTTTGCTTGATATAGTTCTCGGCTTTCTTTAGAAGGCTCAGTATCCACTTTTTGGAGTGGTGCTCGTGAATCAGATTACGGCATTCATTGACTAACTGGATCCTTGTCATCGCTGCTTTTGCCTTGCCTGCGTCAAAAGGTGTTCCAACAAGTTCGATATTTGGGATAATCAACTTCGGGAGTTCTGATGTTTCAATATTGTCCATTTCAGCAACTGTAAATGAATAGATCGGCGTTGGTCTTGGTTTAAAATATTCAATAATAAACAATCAATGTTCAAGGATTCCTGAGAATTAGAGGCGGTGTTAATGCTTTTGGTCACGATTCTAATCAACTCCTATTATTTCTGTAATACCTGATTAACCGCGTCTACTTTCGCGTATTTCCAAACATTTCCTTTAAGTGATTGAACTTCTCGATCTTAACGCGGCCGAGCCGCACGTCCGTTGTCAAACTTTCTGTTCCTGATTACTGCCTCCTCGCGCTGGTGCAATATATTGCAATTGACGCACCGATTACGAATATGATAACGCTAACATTTAAGAAAATAATAATCAATTATTTTTTTTACTTTTTCTTTTGTTGTATTAGTCGGCTCTGAAAAACCCTGGTTTTAACCACCCGCGCTCCCGCGCTCCAACCTTCGCTAAAGCTTCGGCTTGGCAAGCAAGTGCCCGAGAGCACGAAGAAGATATGATGATTGATCCTGATAAAGCTCACGCAAAGACGCAAAGATTAAGACAGTCGACGCTGAAAAAGTATTGAACTTAAAAAAACATATAACTACTCAGGCACAAAGTGACAAAGGCACCAGCCTTCGCCCCTTCGACATTGCTCAGGGCTGGGGCTTGGCAGGCATAGGCACAAAGTGCGTAGAAATACAGTGACTATTCAGCCGTCCCGATGGGACTGGAAATTACTGTTTTCTTTAGCCGACGCTGAAGCGTCGGCCTAATGTCAATGCGTCCCATCCGGGACGCCATGAAAATAGCGCGGCGATTCCCTGGCCGACCCGAGCGTCGGCTCCCTGGCCGCAGGGCGGTTCTTCGGGCAGGCGGGCAGGCATCGCCGTGAACAGGGAAACAACCATAAATTCAGTCCCGTAGGGAC
>CAZBGF010000431.1:0-2204 GCA_964491255.1 uncultured Verrucomicrobiota bacterium | reverse complement strand
ACTGCCACGTCGGCGGCAGAGCCGCCAAGTGGTCGCTTGCCCCGATGCAAGATCGGGGCAAGCGATAGGCTGTAAGGTAAGAACACGAAAAATACGTCTTGAAAAAACCGGAAATACAGTGTTGTAAATTGTTCTGAAAAACATTGTCTTTCCTAATAGCCTTCAGCCTATAGCCTGAGCATCCTGTGGGATGCTACCGAGATAGTTACTATAAATTTATTTCTCTTGCGCTTTCTTAATGCAAATTCTGGGATAAGTTATGAAATATCCGGTTGTGCTTGATTTAACGAAAGAAAAATCGTAGTGTAATTCCGAAGAATAATAATAAAGGAGAGTTATAGTGCAGATGACAAGGCGATTCTCAAAAGATATTGTCCACCGCTGGGAAGGTAATCCGCTTATCAGTATTGAAGATCTTGATTTTCGATGCTCTGATATTCGCAGTCCTGGCGTTGCGATGTGTCAATCTGAAGTCGTTTTGCTGGTTACTATTGAGCATCTTTCCGGTGCTCAAAGTGTTCATTTGGCCAGAGCGGAAAATGACAGGCGTTATATTGTTGATAAAAAAGCCTTTTTGAAACCTTCTCGGGAAGTTCGTTACAAGCGGCATGAGTCGCAAGGAATTATGGATGCCAGGATTACGTTTCTGAATGGAGTTTATTATATCAGTTATCTCGCGAAAGGTGATGATGGTTTCCGAATAGGTTTAGCCGCAACAAAGGATTTTGTTGAGGTCGAACGAATTGCTATTATCTCCGAACCTGACACCAAAGCTGGAGCGTTGTTTCCGGCAAAGATTGGCGGCAGGTTTGCCAGGCTCGAGCGGCCCTGTTCTGGAAACAGCATTTGGATCAGTTTCAGCGATGATTTTCTCTATTGGGGTGACTCTCAAATAATTTTTTCTCCCAGAGACGGTTTTTGGGATTCATCGAGAATAGGATGCGGTCCGCCGCCGATCAGGATTGATCAAGGCTGGCTTTTGCTTTATTATGGCGTTAAGGAGACTTCTTCCGGGCCTCTTTATCGTCTTGGAGCAGCGATTCTTGACGGGAATAATCCAACAACAATTCTGGCAAGGGGCAACATCCCGATACTATCTCCGAGAGAGCTCAATGAGCGTGTGGGGGATGTTCAGAATATGATCTATTCAGTCGGTGCTCTCGTCGATCAAGCCGGCAAAATGGAAATTTATTACGGTTCCGCAAATAGTGAAATATGCGTGGCTTATACGACTGTTGATAAAGTTATTACAGAATGCATTCAAAGCAAAGAGGTATTTTGAAGAGAATTAAAAAAAATTTTGGACGTGATTTTCTTCACCGCTGGGAAGGCAATCCGGCGATTACCATAGAAGATATTCCATTCCGGGCGAATGCTGTTTTTAACGGCACGCCAATTGTCGCAGATGACGGAGTTTATTTGCTTCTCAGAGTCGAAGGGCAGCAGGGCTATTCGTTTTTTGCGCTGGCAAGAAGTAGAGATGGTTTGCATTTTTCCGTTGATGATAAGCCGGTTATGATGCCGGAAAAAAAAGGGTCGTTTGCCATGTATGAGAAGAAAGGATTGGAAGACCCAAGAGCAACGGTCATTGACGGAGTGTGTTATATTATGTATACGGTTGTTGGAGATTACGGGCCGAGAATTGCCGTCGCAAAAACTGATGATTATGTCAACTACGAACGAATTGGAATTGTCTCATTGCCTGGCAATAAAGACGGCGTTTTATTCCCCAGAAAAATTAAAGGACAATATGCGAGACTGGACCGACCTATTGGATTCGGACGGGGCAGTATCTGGATTTCCTATTCACCTGATTTGCTCAATTGGGGGGATTCCGAAGTCGTAATGCGTCCGCGTGCGGGGTATTGGGATGAGACTCGCGTTGGGGCTTCTGTGCCGCCCATTGAAACAGAACATGGATGGTTGGAGATTTACCATGGCATGAAAATGATGAGTTCCGGACCTGTATACAGAATCGGTGCGGCATTGCTCGATATAGAAGACCCATCGAAAGTCATGAAGCGTGGATCAAATGCTATTCTTTCACCGCGTGAAGAATACGAACGCATTGGAGATGTGCCGAACGTATGTTTTGCGTGTGGCGCTGTGGTTAATGATCACGAGGGTATAGATGTTTACTACGGTGCTGCTGACACTTCCATCTGTATCGCTTCATGCAGGTTTGACGAACTAATGGAAAAAGG
>CAZBGF010000430.1:0-2208 GCA_964491255.1 uncultured Verrucomicrobiota bacterium | reverse complement strand
TGTTATCCGTTGTCATTATGCAAAAGGTAACATTTCTAAAGAGTTTTAATACGTCCTAGACAATAACTTTAAACATATGATGAACTGTTTTCAGCATAGAAAATCAAGGGGGCTTGGGTGCTGTAGCTCGGTAGCTGCCGGGGGAGGGTGTATAGATACATTATGACTGCTCGACAAAAAAACAGTATAAGATGGGAGAAAAAATCAACCCCGGCAGAGTTGCATTCGCTTCTCGAAATTCTGGGGGATGAGTATCCTCTTACGGAGGGAACTGGTAAAGGGAGACTTGTTGCTTTTGAGAAACGATCCACTGGACTCATAGTCAAAACCAACGGTAACAAAACGCTTATATCCTATGCTAAAAAAAGTGACGCCGCGCGGGGAGTCGGTATTCTGCTTTCCGTAACAAAAAGAAGTTTTGAATTGAAAGAGGGAATTCCTTTTTCAACTTTTGGTATTATGCTGGATTGCTCCCGAAATGCTGTAATGACCGTGAACCACTTTAAAAAGTGGCTGCGTCGCCTGGCGCTTTTCGGCTATAATATGGCCATGCTCTATACTGAAGATACTTATGAATTGCCGGGAGAAGATTATTTTGGATATATGCGTGGACGTTATACTGCCGATGAACTCATGCAAATAGATGATTATGCCGCGAAACTCGGCATTGAAATGATCGGATGTATTCAGACCCTGGGCCACCTTGCGCAAATACTGCGATGGAATCATTATTCGGACATCCGGGATACTCAGGCAGTCATGCTTACATCGGAAGAAAAAACCTATGACTTGATCGACAAAATGCTTAATTTTTTCAGCTCGGTTTTCAGGAGTCGTCGCATACATATCGGGATGGATGAAGCACATGACCTTGGCAGAGGCCGTTTTATGGATTTAAATGGTTCTAAACGCGGGTTTGATATTTTCAACAAGCATCTTGCCAAAGTCGTCGAAAAATGCGGGAAACGCGGCCTTTGTCCGATGATCTGGTCTGATATGTATTTCAGAATGGGCAGTAAATCTCAGGGTTACTACGATAAGAAGTGCGTGATCCCTGAAGACGTTAAAGAAAAAATCCCTGAGCAGGTGCAACTTGTCTATTGGGATTACTCTGAGCACAGCGAAGCGTTTTTCCGGGACTGGATCGGTCGTCACAGGGATTTGGGATATGAACCTGTTATGGGTTCCGGGATATATACATGGTCACGACTCTGGTACCATCATAAAAAGACAAAGATGTCAGTGACCCCTTGTATTAACGCCTGTCTGAAAGAGAATCTGAACGAATTGTTTTTCACTATGTGGGGGGATGACGGGGCCTATTGTGACTTTGATTCGGCGTTCGCCGGATTGTGTTACGTTGCTGAACGCTGTTACAATAATTGCGAGCCGGATGATGATGTTCTGGAAAAAAGATTCAACGCGATATGCTCAGGAAGTTACAAAGCGCATCTTCTCGCTTCAGAAATGCAGGACAACGTCAATGCGTCTTCCTTACTATGGGATGACCCGTTGTTAGGTATTTTCTGGAGGAATGAAGCAAAGAAAGAAAAAAAATATTGGAACGGAATTCTTTCTCAATATTCGAAACTGGAAAAATCCTTGAATCGCTTTGAAGCGGGAAAGGCGGGTGATATCAAACATGCCGTTGCCATTGTCAAAGCGCTTAAGAAAAAAATGGCGTTACGCATTGCGTTGGACGATGCTTACGCGAAAAGTAGCGGAAGTGGATTAAACAAGGTAAGAAATATGATTCCCGGAACAATACAGGCGTTTGAGTGTCTGTCAGAAAGTTTTAGAAATGAATGGTATAAAAAAAACAAACCATTCGGTTTTGAAGTTATTCAGATGAGACTCGCAGGACAGATTTCCAGATATAAAGAATTAGATAAACGTCTCGAAAGCTTTGTTGATGGGACTGTCGACACTATCCATGAGCTGGATGAAAAAGAACCCAAGCCCGCTGCGATAAACAGTCGTTATCGCCAGTTGGTTTCCGGTTCAGTTATTTCCTGAGCTGAAAAAATAAATAAAACTCACACAAAGACATAGTCTGCCCGTTTTGCCCGCCTGCCCGCCGGCCCGAGCCGGAGCTCAGGCCGGCCAGGGAAGAACCGCCCTGCGGCCAGGGAGACGACTCGGGTCGGCCAGGGAAAAACGAGAGGTAAATAGTTAGTCAACTCCGTTGAATAAACAAAGAAACTCTCT
>CAZBGF010000429.1:0-2215 GCA_964491255.1 uncultured Verrucomicrobiota bacterium | reverse complement strand
GGAGCAGGATACTTTGCTTTGAGGATAGAGAGATTGTTTTCGGTGGAAAGAGACCGGGATTATGAATTTATCCTCAATGTCAAGGATGGTGGAAGGTTGTTTATTGATAATAGGAGCGTTGTCAATGCGGATGGGCTTGATTGGTGTAACCCATCGGCAAATGAAGGAACAATCAAACGTGAAGGAATAAACAAAGGTAACTTTCATTTGATAAAAGGAGACCATCTTCTGTGTATCGATTGTTTTGTAAGGTCCGGCCAGTTTGAATTGAGCCTTGCAATCCAGCCGGAACTGTTTTAGACCCTGTCCGAATCCGGCAGTTGCCGGATAACCGCGGTCTGCCCGCCTGCCCGAGACGACTCGGGTCGGTCAGGGATTAAACACGGATAAAGTATGAATTTATTAAAAATCTGTGTTTCCCTGGCCGCGGAGTGACTCCACGGGCAGACATCCGTGTGAATCCGTGGCTAAAAAGATTTTAATTTAATAACATGGAAAAGATTAATAGAACAAATCGTGTTTTTCTGTTTATCGCTCTCGCGCTGGTTTGCTGTTCGTTTCTGATCTTCCTGTTTTTCCGCGGCTTTTCCGACCCCAGCGAAGGACGCTATGCCGAAATCCCCCGGGAAATGGTCAAAAGCGGACAGTGGCTGGAAATGCGCATAATGGGCTACTGCTACTATGAAAAGCCGCCGATGGCATACTGGATGGTTGCCCCTGCCATTGCTCTGCTCGGAACGCATGACTGGGCAGTACGCGTGCCTCTGCTGATCAACATCATTTTCATTATAGCCGTGTTTTATGTTCTGATTCGGAAACGTTGGCCTAAACCAATCGGCCTCATTGCGCTGACCACCGCCGTTGCAATGTCAGGCTTCATTGCAAACACTTTTCTATTGACGGATTCATTCCTCGTATTATGGATCAGTCTCACATGTGTAAGTTTATATTCGGGATTTCAGCAAGACACAACTGCTGTTAACCGTTTTCTATTTCTTATGGTTGCGTCTGTTTCGGCTTTTCTTGGATTCCTTACTAAAGGCGCAGTTGCTGTCGTTCTTCCAGGCGGCATTCTTCTGCTCTGGCTTCTATGGGAACGACGCCCCGGATCTTTGCTGACACCACACCTGCTTACAGCCGCTTTACTGTTCGTGCTTCTGCTGGTACCTGCATTCTGGCTTCTTGAACAGCACAACCCCGGATTTATTCATCAGTTTATTTTCGACGAACACATCGCCCGATTCAGAGGCACCCGTCAGACGCAGCTGCATGCGGAGCCATTCTGGTTTTACGCGCAAGTGGTTCCGATGTTAATACTCCCGTGGACATTCTTTGCAATTCGAGCCGTATACCAGATGGCTGTCAAGCGCGGACTGTCCAATGATTCGTTGAGTCGGTTTCTTGTTGTCTGGTTTTTCGTAATTGTAATCTTTTTTTCCATCGGCAAGGGAAAATTAATGTCTTATATTTCAGCGGCCATTCCTCCTCTCGGACTTCTGGTCGGTCGCTGGGGACTAGCGATACCAAAGGATAACACCAAAAAGGACCGACTGCTCTGGAATCTGGGTGTCGCAGGATTTCTCATAACGGCACTTGCCGTCGTCCTTCTATGGATCGTGAGTTTCTTTCAAATCCTGCCGGGGACAGTCTACCAGATCACGGGTATCAGCGTTGTGGCTCTGATACCCATGGCAGTCACACTTGGCGTTGTGTTCAGCGCCCGAAAATCCAATGATTTTTTCGGTCTTATACTTGTTAGTTCCGGCATTCTGCTGACTATTGCTCTGCTTCTTTCGCCGCTTGCAGGAAAAGATTTCAATGTCTTCCTGCATATTAATTCATCACATGTGTACAAACAGTTGGCTAGAATATTGAAGCCGGAAGACCGTGTTGTGGTTTTCTGGTCGTATCGGCCTGCCCTTCCGTTTTATACACAGCGGCTTTATTTCCCCTTCCAGGAAAAAAATGAGTTGGCCCGGGGCATGCAGATAGAACCGGAACGGGAAGGCTATCTTGAAGACATCGCAGGAATACATCAGGTCTTGAAGACCACTGCCGGCCGCGTTTACGCTCTGGTTGAACCTCAGGATCTCGAAACCAAATTCAAGCCCCTTGGCCTTCGCTATACTTCAGTGAATATTCCACGGGACCCGAATACTATATTCTTAGAACTCCTGCCTCCAGAATCTGATAAATAAACTCTGGTATTTATTCA
>CAZBGF010000428.1:0-2232 GCA_964491255.1 uncultured Verrucomicrobiota bacterium | reverse complement strand
TAATTTCCTCTTGACTACTCCCATTCCTTTTTACACACAATTCTTTACAGTACTTCAAAAATCATTCTCCAATGATTTTAACGAGCACACGTTTACGGCGCTTGCCGTCAAACTCACCATAGAATATCTGCTCCCACGGGCCGAAATCCAGCTTGCCGTTTGTCACAGCCGCAACCACTTCTCTGCCCATGACTGTTCGTTTCAGATGTGCATCGGCATTATCCTCGTACCCGTTATGAGCGTATTGCGAATATGGTTTTTCCGGCACCAGTTTTTCCAGCCATTTTTCAAAGTCTGAATGCAGGCCGGCTTCATCATCGTTAATGAACACGGAGGCTGTGATATGCATCGCATTACAAAGCACAAAACCTTCTTGAATCCCTGACTCTTGAAGGCATTCCTCGACTTGCGGGGTAATATTGATAAATTCACGGCGGCGGCTCGTCTCAAACCATAATTCTTTTCTATATGACTTCATTGGTGTTTTCCTCTTTTATTGTGTTATTTAGCCGCGGATTACCACGCCAGAGGCGTGGCAAGCGCGGATCTTGCCCCGCAAGGCGGGGGGGGAGGGGGCGCGAAGAATATAAATAAGTTGAAAAGTTATAAATTTTCACATCGGGTATGTTTATAAAGGCATTGCAAATTGACATATCCCAATATTTATGCTATAAATTATTACATATAGATAATATAACATTTCATATTTCAAAATAATAGGATATTTAAAGGATACGATAAGCTTGGCGATGAATCCGATGCGGAATGATGCAAATTCATACCCAAACACTAAAGGAAAAATAACAATGCAGGCAGAAATTCCCGGCAATACAGACAAAACGGCAAAAATTTCTGGAGCGGTGCGTTCTCTCTTCCTTATCTATAATAACAGCCGTGTCTATAACATTGATCATCCAGTGTTCCACCGCACTGTTGATGAACATATACCGATTATCCAAACGGCACTGAAAGATAATAAGGAACTTTTCCTGTCATTTATCAAAGGACAGATCCGCTGCGGCCCGATTCTCCTTGATCCGGGATCTTCAATGTTCAAAACCGTTGCGCAAACATTTGAAGAAATAGGTGTTTCAGGCTTATGCCTTTATCCGGATGTTACTGCTGAAGAAATTATCAAGCTGGTCAAAATCATGACCATTAACGCCGATGAAATTAAAGAAAGCGGCCTTCAGAAAATCCTTGATCGAGAAGGCATAAAACATATTATCGAAAAGAAAGTCCGTCTTGATATCGATGGAACAGTCAAATCCGATACTGTTCCTGAAAAAAGCAAACGCGCACCAGTCACAGAGAAAGAAAAAAACCAACCGCCTGTATCCAGTCAAATATCACATTCTCCGAGCACGATATTTGAAATTGATGATTCGGATACGGATCTCGGCACTATCTTTGCTGAGACAACCGCGGAACCCACCGAAGAACCTGACGAAAAAGCCGATAGAAAGAAACCTTTCAATGAATTCGTAACAGGAACTCTGTCAGAGCTGTTATGGAAAAGAAAAAGTGTTTCTGAAGTGTCAAAAATGATTTCCCGCGAATTCGATCAGCGCCTGGATGAAAAAACCGAAGAACTACGGAAAGAAAAGAAAACAGTTATCAGGCACCTTGAAAACGTCAAGAGTGTTGTTTTTCAGAAACTGGAAACCATGAATGTTATGGCGCTTCTCATAGACACTAATCTTAATGTACTGGCCATGACATCGTCAGCCGAGACCCTGCTTGGAAAGCTGACAAAAATTCCAAAAGATTCTCCGCTGACTCAATGTACGCGGCAAGAGGAAGCTTTTCAGGAAATTACCTTAAAAGGCACAAAACTGATCGTGCAGGCCATTGCATCCGAAACTTTGGAAACCGGCGAAAGCATTATATTAATAACATTGGAGTAATTACTCAGGTAGATAGGCTATAGGCATTTAGACTGCCACGGCGGCGGCGAAATTGCCTGATTTATTTTCATTCTTTCCTTTGTGACTTCGTGCCTTTGTGCGAAAATATCTTTTTATTGGTAAACAGTCAGTGCCCACATGTTGGTGCGCAACATGCAGGCTGAAGCCTGAACTCCGAACGCTTGCCAGCGCTGTTTCCAGTGTTTGGAGTACAAACTTCAGCTTGTTTCTCCGAAAAGCGTATGTGGTTCACTGACTATTTACCTTTGCCGCGCCATTTTTTTTATAATATATATTAACGAAAAATAAATTTTTTTATGAAGTC
>CAZBGF010000427.1:0-2232 GCA_964491255.1 uncultured Verrucomicrobiota bacterium | reverse complement strand
GTTGAGTGGTTAAGTCGTTATTATTATTCGAATTCACATTATTTACCCGGAAATTACCCGGAAATTGGATACTCGTAGAATTCAGGAATTTTGGAGTTGAAATATGATGAAGCCGCAAAAAGGCGCCCCAGAGGAATAGGCTCCGCATTCCACAGGGCAGGCAAAAGTCACAAAAAATGAAATTGGCATACACAAAATTCGTGCCCTTCGTGTGCTTCGTGGTAAAATTTTTGTTTCCAGCCGTGCGGAATGTACACCACCCCGTCTTTTAAAGAGCAATATATGTGCCAAAAACCGCGGAAGGATCTTGAATTGGCGTAACATTGTGTAAACACGGACAAATAACATATATGCAGCCACCCAATTTGCAGGAATATCAAGAGATTGATGTCGGGTATTTTTGCAGATTGTAAAGGGAAGACAGCCTACTGCACTCATCTCATAATATTGTTCAAAGGAATAACCGAATTCGGGAGTGCGGGTTTAGGCATTTTTGCTCATTTCCCTGCTGCAAACGGAATAAATAGGCGTTGGTAATTTTACATTTCCCGAGAGATCCTGATTTCCTTGACATCGCTGCAGGATTGCCGTACATTCTTGCAACATGATACCAAGAATCTGCGATATTCCTCCAAATCGGTCATTCTTCCTGTTTGGACCCAGGCAAACCGGAAAGAGTACTCTGGTAAATGCCGCTTTTGCCTCCGAAGTCTGGAAGATAGATCTGTTGATGACCGATCAATTTCTGAAATACTCCAAATACCCGGACCTGCTGAGGCTCGAAGCACTTGAAAAAATCGAGAACCAAGGCATTCAGCGGATATTCATCGACGAAATCCAGCGAGTTCCTGAACTGCTCAATGAAGTTCATTTTCTCATTGAAAAGACAGGGTGTCAGTTCCTGATGACCGGGAGCAGTGCTCGGAAGTTGAGGAAAGGCGGCACCAACCTTCTTGGCGGACGCGCCGTGCAGCGACGTCTTTTCCCTTTTGTTTATCAGGAAATCGCAGACGTCTTTTCCCTGGATGAAGTGCTTCGATTCGGGACCCTGCCCGCTGTTTATGGCCGCAGTACGGAAGAAAAAATCGACATTCTGAACAGTTATACCGAAACTTATTTAAGAGAAGAAATCCATGCCGAGGGACTCGTCCGAAATCTGGGCGGTTTTTCCAGGCTCCTTGATCTGGCAGCGAGTCAATGCGGGGAATTGATCAGTTTTACGTCCATAGGCAGGGACTGTCATGTGGCCACGAGGACGGTTCAGGCATATTATGACATCCTTGAAGATACCCTGATCTCCATTCGTTTACAGCCGTGGAGAAAAAGCCTCAGAAAACGGATGGTATCCCATGCGAAATTCTATCTTTTTGATCTTGGAATAACCAACACCATTATCCGCCAACTTACTGCCCCTCTCGATCCGGTGCGGAGAGGGCGTCTCTTTGAACACTTTATTATCCTTGAAACGTACCGTCTCTTGCACTATCGCCAAAGTGAGGCCGGCATTTATTTCTGGCGTACGAACCACGGGGCGGAAGTGGACTTGGTCATCGAAAAATATGGAAAGATAGTTGGTGCTTTTGAGATTAAGTCCCAGAGCCGTATTGCAGGCGCCCACCTGAGCGGTCTGCGATCCTTTCGATCTGAATATCCAGATATTCCCTTGCACGTCATAGCCATGGTTGAAAATGCATACACTATTGAAGACATACGAATTGTACCCTGGAAAACGTACCTTCAAGAGTTGCTTGTGGAGTTCCTTTAACCCTAACCCGGATAAACCGGTCTTAGTGAAACGGTGATCCCGCATTAATGAACCCAGAAGCGGGGAGAAGAAAAGATCTCACGCAAAGGCGCTCCAGTACGATCTGCCGGACCTACAGGGTAAACAAAGACGCAAAGTTGAGAGAAAGGATCTCCTCTTTTGTCTAACAAACCTGGAATATGCGCTGAAAGCAAGGAATATCCTAACGTAAAATATCTATTGACAAATAATCTGTAAACAGATAATCTGGCAACAATTATGAAATTCTACGGTCGAAAAAATGAGCTTGCAATAATTAATGGCTGGTTTAGGGCAGCTAAGAAAGGGGCACTGTTCACCACAATTATCGGACGAAGACGCATCGGCAAGACGCGTCTCTGGTTGGAAGCCAGCAAAAAGAAGAAAAACTGCCTCTATCTCTTCTGTCTGCCAGGACCCCTGAATAAGACCTTTGAGCAGGTCGAGCC
>CAZBGF010000426.1:0-2233 GCA_964491255.1 uncultured Verrucomicrobiota bacterium | reverse complement strand
GGTGCCAATATCAATACCAAGCAGGCTCATATCATTGTTACCTCCATTTGTAACCGCTCAGGTATTCAGAATTCAGAATACTCCGAGAATACGCCTCCAGAGTTATTTCCATACTTGCCAGTAGTCAGTTGTCTCCGTTACTTTTGTTTTTCGGCTGATCCGGCGATTTCCAGGTCTTTTTGTATAATTTGCAGAGTTGCGTTGTAAACCGCCTTTTGTCCTTCCTCAACTGAAATACGGGCTGATGTTTCATAAGGTTGTCGGATAGCAGTAGCAATGTTGATTTTAGCAATGCCATGGCGGATGCTGTCCATAATGTATTTTTTTTGAATGCCACTGCCGCCATGCAGGACTATAGGGATATTGACAGCCTGGCGAATGCGTTCAAGATGCTCTATATTAAGGCGTGCCTCAATTTTTTTTTCATCCTTCTTTGCTTTTGATATAGCCCCGTGTATATTTCCGATAGCCACGGATAGCCAGTCAGCCCGGGTTTCCCGCGCGAACAGTGCTGCCTCATTGGTATCCGTGAATCCCCTGCCGCTATCGAAGAGTTCTTCGTATGGCGCCATAGGTCCCTGTTCATGGCCCATGACAGCTCCAAGTTCGGCTTCAACCGGAATGCCAGCGTTATGTCCCATAGCCACCACTTTTTTTGTCGCGTTGATATTTTCCGTCAATGGAAGGCGCGAACCATCAATCATGACAGACTGGTAGCCCAGGTCAATTGCCTCGGCTATAACAGCCTGATAATCGACACGCAGGTTGTCTTCGTCTATAACCGGCACATGATCGAGGTGAAGTCGTGTACAGCGTTCATCCTTAACACGTTCGTATTCATTCCGAACTGAGGCAAGACTCCCTGATTCGAATTTGATCCATTCCAGCCGAGCCACTGTAATTAATCCCATTGTATTGGTCTCGCGCAAAGCGCGAACAACCGGCTCCATCATGGGCAGGTAAGGAATGTTAAAGGCTGGTATAACCGTTCCGGTTTCCCATGCCCTTTGCACGATATTTGTTGTTGTATTCATTATTCTCAGACGCTTTTCTATTGAAATACATTACCAGTTATCAGGAAGCGGATCAATGTGAAGCTCGCCGAAAATGATACTTATCGTTTACCGGCCTTTGCATGTCTATTCAGCCGTCCCGATGGGACTATAAATCCTTGTTCACTTTAGCCGGCGCTGAAGCGTCGGCCTAATGTCAATGCGTCCCATTCGGGACGCCATGAAAATAGCGCGGCGGCTCCCTGGCCGACCCGAGTCGTCTCGGGCAGGCGGGCAGGCATCGCCGTGAATAGGGAAACAACCATAATTTAGTCCCGTAACGGCTGACAATAGGGACCTGAATAGACATCATTTGAAAACATTTTTGATCCTGTGTTTCCAGTCATAATAGATAAATGGTGTTTTCATGTACGGACTGAACGGCCGATTGATGAGAGACATATACTTGCCGACAAATGTGTCGCGTCCTTGCCAATGGAGCGGATGGCAGATACGCATCAGGTCGCACAGGCGCTGTCGTATGCCCAGGCTTCCCTGATAGAATTTTGTCCTGTCCGTATCGATTAACGCGAATTCAATGTGTGTTGTGTAGCCGCGCCACTCTGTTGGCGCGTTTCCACTGTGCTCCAACATGGTGGGGCGGCTACAGTTTTTATCAGCATCCGGCACCGGCCGGAACAGGAGATTACCTGCTGACAGATCTCGAAAAAACACACCGCGTTCATGCATTTTACGTAAAAAACAGGCTATCGCATTATATAAATCAGAAGCTGTTATTCCATTAAAATCTGTTTTGCCCATACTGAATGCGGTAAACGCATCGCGTACAGACCATGAATGAGTAAATGACTGGCAGATAAAGTAATTTTCGCAGGCTGAACCACGTTCCGGAATATGAAAGAAAGCAATCGGCGTTGCCGTACTGATTCCTCTTCGGATCAGTTCCTGTGCGCTGTTCCAGCTTCTCTGTGCTTTATCAGGTTTTCCATATTGCAGAATTCTCCTGACAAAATGACGCGGTTTGAACTGCTTTACTATGATTGGCTGGTTAATATCCCATGGCGCGGGTAGTGTCCATACGCGGTTCCGGCTGTCTCGAAGAATGTGAAGATCGTGAAGCGTTTTACGAGATACGAGATACGCTTCACGAGATACGGATTCCACCAGACCGGTGATATCAATGGGTTTTCCAGCATGTTCCGCAAGAGCGACTCCTTTCC
>CAZBGF010000425.1:0-2244 GCA_964491255.1 uncultured Verrucomicrobiota bacterium | reverse complement strand
AGAGAGGACAAATGCTGAATTACTTAAGGATAACTGGACTACGGGTAGGAGTGATCTTGAATTTCGCAAAACCAAAGTTGGAATGGGAACGCATAGTTCTTTAATTTTTATTCGTGTTTATTAGTGTTAATTCGTGGTTTAAGAAAGGAGTAATTGATGAGCAATATAAAATTTGAACGTCTTTTTAACCGTGACGAACGTGCAGTCATTATCGCAATGGATCATTGTGAATTTGCCGGGCCGATTCCCGGTATGATTAATTTATCGGAAACAGCATCGAAGGTGGATTCGTGCGTGGACGGCATTCTGATGTCGCCAGCTATGATGCCGCGTTGTCGACACGCGTTCAATTACAAGGGCGCGCCAATGGCAGTGGGACGCCTGAATTGGAGCACGGTTTACTGTTTTCAATGGAATTACAAAGATTCGGTGACAGTGCCCGCGTTCAGTCCGGCGGAAGCTCTGCGGCTGGGAGTGGACGTGGCCTTGATTTCGTTGACACTGGAAACAGGAAGCGAAGCCAATGACGCTCATAATGTTGAGGTTTTCCGTGGTCTATGTAATGAGGCTAAACAGCTCGGTATGCCCGTGGTAGGCGAGTATTTCCCGGCGGACGCCGAAAATCTGGCGCCTGAAGAGATGCATGAAAAAGTATATGCAAGCACGCGAATAATCGCAGAAATGGGGGCTGATTTAATCAAGACATTCTATACCCATGATTTTAAGGCCGTGACGGAAAGCTGTCCGGTACCGGTGCTTGGGCTGGGTGCGGCCAAATGTCCCACGCAGTTAGACGCTCTTCAACTGGCGGCTGATGAAGTAGCCGGCGGAGCCGGCGGTGTGGTGTTCGGGCGCAATGCCATTCAGGTTCCTGATCCTTCGGCATTCCAACGTGCGTTATGCGATGTGGTCAAGCGCGAGATGAAGCCGACAGAAGCTATTCGTAAACATAAGTTAGTGGATTAAGGATAAAGGCGGTAGCTTGGCTACCGCAATCCAAAGGATGAGGGATGACAATGAACAGCGAACAATCCGAGATGGCTGAAACAGCGCAGATGGCATTAGATACCATTCTTGGGAAACCGACAAAGGGGATACCATCCTGGCTTATCCATTCCATGGAACACCGGATCATTGACCGGTTGGCAGATGTTCCCGAAGGAACATACCGGAAGAAGCCCGAAACTACGTATCTACAAATGCAAAGAAAAATTGGGACCTGCTTACTGGACCAATATATTCCTGAAAACCCTTTGTCAATGGGAGATATTGGCTATGATGATAACACGAAACGCGGCGCCACCACAGGCGCCGAGGAGATTATCATGGACGGCATCCGGATAGACTCTCCGGAAGCTGTGATTGAGCATACAGAAAAATTCAGGTTTCCGGCATTACGAAAAACAATACGGGAATTCGATGAAAACAAACTTGTGAATGAAATTATTGAGGATGAACGACAAATCCAAAAAACACTTGGTTCAACGATTCTCAAGAGCGGCTTTGGTTTTGTTCTATTTCCTGGTTTAGCTTATAGCCATTATGGCTATGAAAATTATTTCATGGCATACGCGCTATATCCTGATGTAATAGAAAAAGATTTTTCCCTGCAGGCGGATGTTGCTCTTGTGAATAATCGGGCTGCACTTCGCGCGTATCGGGAAGGGAACCTGCCGCCGCTATGCCGTCTGGATCACGACATGGCGGATTCCCGCGGAACGTTGGTTGATATCAAGTCCCTGGACAAGATATGGTTTCCGCATTTCGCGCGCTGTCTTGAGCCGCTTCTGAAAAGCGATGTTAAATTGATCTGGCATTGCGATGGGAATTTGAGCCAGATGGTGCCACGGTTCCTGGATGTGGGCCTGAAGGGTTTTCAGGGATTTCAGTATGAAGATAACATGGATTATGAAAAAATCTGTTCAATGAAAACTCGGGATGGTGATTCGCTTTTGATTATAGCAGGGGTTTCGGTGACCCGGACGCTTCCGCATGGCACCACGGAAGATGTAAAACGTGAAATAGACTGGCTGGTGAAAAAAGGGCCGAAAACGGGATTATTCCTGGGCTGTTCCAGTTCCATGGCTCCAGGCGTATCCTGGGAAAATATTCAGACAATGATTGAGGGATTTCAATATTATCGTCAGCATGGTAGAAACTATTCAGGTGGATAGACTGTAGGCATTTAGACTGCCTGCCCGCAGTGCTACCCGCCTGCATCGCATATGCGAAGCATTTCGGGCA
>CAZBGF010000424.1:0-2250 GCA_964491255.1 uncultured Verrucomicrobiota bacterium | reverse complement strand
CTCTGCGCGAGATTCTTGCCTTTCATTCTTTCATCGAACTTTTGACAGTTCCTTATTCTCGTACGAAGCCACAAAGCCACGAAGTTTTTTTTATCAGCTGAATAAATCTTTCAAAGAGTCATTACAGGAAATATGTTTACCTTTATAATCGATTTCCTCAAATTTACCGTGTGCCCAGTTCCGGAACCGGTACAGCGTGGCAAAACAGTAGTCGGGAGATGCGCCGCCTTGTCCACATATCAGTTCACCGCCGCGGCGGACGTTATCCTGCATCCAAGCTGGTAGTCGCAAATGATAAGGGTTTCGATTTACTTCGCCAATATGGAATGAAAGAGCAGTCACCAAGTCAGCCGCATCGGCTATACTGGATTCTATCATCAGAGTGGGGTTATTCATCGGCATCCAGAATTCTGTTTCGCAGACTCTGCAATAGAATCCGGGTTTCATGGATTCCAATGCATCGCGGACGAGAAAATGTGTTCCGATATGGGTGCTGTTCCAGTCCTTGTCATGAGGCAAAAAGATACAGCGCGGCTGGTTTTTTATCAGGATTTCGGCAATAATCTTGACCCCAGCCTTCCATTTGCGGGGGTTTTCCTTGCGTGATTGAAGATTAATTTTTTCTAATCCCCGTTCACCGGTTGATATCAAGTTGAAGCCAAGATATTTACATGCGTTACGCAATTCAGCCAAACGTTCCAACTGGCGGTCTTTCCGGCTTCCGAAAGTCACGGCCACATTGATGACATTCATTTTTCTTTCCCTGAGGAGGCGTAATGGAAGCGCCCCCATGATACATTCATCATCTGGATGCGGGGAAAACAGAAGAACCGAGGGAGCGTTTTTATTTGGAATGCCTTTCGGCTGGTGAGGTATATTTCCAAGCGGATAGTTTTTTCCCTCGTTGAGAAGTCGTGCATATTCAGACACGAATTTATGGTAGGGATTATTCATAGTTTTTTTCTTATTGTGTTAAACTGAATATCATATTTATCTTAAGAATGCAATTATAATAATGAAAGGTGTAAAGGGACAGAGAGTGGAAGAAGTAACGGAGTGCGGGAGTATCGGGGTATGGGAGTGGAAGAGGGATTAACCGCGGATTACGCGGATGGGCGCGGATAAAGATCAGGGATTTCTCCAATAATTGATAATAAAAATGAAAAATCTTATCTTCTTTCTTTATATCAGTGTCAATCCCTGGCCGGCACAGGGCAAGTTGCTCATGGCCTTCGGTCAGCATAACCAACCTAACTCCAATGGATTAAGGACTTTCGCCTGCTTGCAGATTGCACGCAGGGAAAATCTTTGAGCAATTCCTCCACCTTGGCACGCCATAGTCGTGACGACGGCGGCTCAAGGAATTGCTCAAAATACAAGACTTCATCTTTGCGTCCTCTGCGTCTCTGCGCGAGATTCTTGCCTTTCATTCTTTCATCGAACTTTTGACAGTTCCGAGGACATTATAGAGGACATTTTCATAAAGTTTCGACAATGAACGGGAATTATATTGCAAGCTGGCAGCAAACAGCGTAAATTAAAAAATTACAGTAAATAAAATGCGTTGGAGAGGTTATACAATTATGTCTGAAAAAAAGCCCGATAATCCCATGGAAGAATTGCAGAAGCAGGTTCAGGGTATGCTCAGCAGTCTTCATGCATCTTCAACAGCGAATACGTCGGCTGAACAGGCGGCAGGTGGCGGAGAGGATGAAATGAAATCCGAAGATGCTGATGAGATTCGTCAAAAATTGCGACGGATTCGAGAATTCAATTTGAAACCCCGTGAAATCCGAGATTATCTTAACCGGTTTATTATTCAACAGAATGACGCCAAAAAAGTATTGGCTGTTGCTATTTGCGATCATTATAACCATGTGCGGCAATGCATTGATATACCCTCGCTCCGTGAAAAAGATTACGCCAAGCAAAATATTATCTTGCTCGGGCCGACAGGTGTTGGCAAGACGTATATGATGCGATGCATTGCGAAACTCATTGGCGTGCCGTTTGTCAAAGCGGATGCCACTAAATTTTCTGAGACCGGTTATGTTGGCCATGATGTCGATGACCTGGTTCGCGACCTGGTTAAGATGTCCAATGGCAACATTGATCTGGCGCAGTATGGCATCATTTATATTGATGAAATCGATAAAATAGCTTCCAGCTCCAATATGGCAGGACGCGATGTGTCTGGCAGCGGAGTTCAAATCAATCTACTCAAGCTCATGGAGGAAAGCGATGTCAGCT
>CAZBGF010000423.1:0-2285 GCA_964491255.1 uncultured Verrucomicrobiota bacterium | reverse complement strand
AACGCCGTCAACAAAAGAATCAGAATCCCTGTTTTCTTTATATTCATTTTTTTTATTCCTTTTTTTGTTGTTATACTGAATTATCAATCCGTGTAATCCGTGGCTATGACTTTTCTGCACAAGATGTTCTCTGCTCAAACGTAGTTCACGGACTTTTCGAGTAAGCTCATATTACATGACACCGGAGCCGGTGTAATACCTGAATTTTCATGGTTGACAAAGTGTTATATAGCTCATATTGTTAAAAACAATTAAAAATATAGATGTATTTAAGATTATTGTCAAGACTGTTTTTTTTGCTTTTTTTTTCGTGCAATTCGCGGGCGAAATTTTCATGGTTGACAAAGTGTTATATAGCTCGTATTTTAAAAAACAATTAAGGTAAGCATTAAGCTATCCGAAGAATTTTGACAGGATAACAGGATAGACGCGTTAGTACCTGATGCATCAGAAACTGCGATAAAAAACAAGAAAAAGAGAAGAATTTCTGACAGAATTAACAGAATGGACAGAATAGTATAACACAAAAGCGAAAAAAATTTTGTTTATTTTGTTCATTCTGTCAAAAAAATTGATTGGGTTGCGGGTAAAGTATGATGATTGAACTGCGTAAAGCAGGCTTGAACGCCGAATCACAGAAAGCAATCACTGTGCATTACGAGGGTGAAGTCGTGGGAGAGTTTACAGCGGACATTGTGGTTGAGGATAAGGTCATCGTCGAGCTCAAGTCAGTAAGACGAATCATACAAACTCATGAAATACAACTGGTCAACTATCTCGTTGCTACAGGAAAACCTGTTGGGTTACTACTGAACTTCGGGGAACGCAAGGTAGAAATTAAGAGAAAGCTCAAGGATTTGCCTGTTCAGCCAGGCGATTAACAGTAAGGATTAACATGATAATAAATCCCGTCCATCCTGTTATCCTGTCAAAAATTTAGCTTCTAATGGTTTTATAGGTGCCAATTAAGCATAGAAAAGAGACGTATTTAATGGTTCAGAAAATGTCATTACGTTCGTTACCAAAATATTTGCGGATCGCTGCTTGTCTGGAACGGGAAATCAATCGAGGAAAGTGGAAACCAAGCGTCTGCTTGCCGGCCGAGCGGGTCATGGCGAAAAAATTCGGCGTGTCGCACATAACGCTTCGGAACGCCCTGATGGTCTTGATGCAGCGCGGCCTGATTTCCCGTGAGCATGGCCGGGGAACTTTTGTTCTGGACCCGCTGAGAGATCGGGCAGCGACTCGCAATATCATGCTGGTCGGCCAAAGCGGGGAAAAGAGTCGTTACCTTCGGGATCCTTATTATTCCCTCCTTTTGCGCGGGGTAGAACAGGAACTGATGAAGCGTGGTCTTGACTTGATCATTCGTATGAAGCACGACAGATCTTTGGGCGCTTTGCTCAACGACAAAACACGTAGCGACGGCTTACTGATCACGGGGTACAATTCCCGAATCAAATCGGAAACCAGAGAGTTGATTCGCCAAAACATTCCTTTTGTGATCGTTGGGCGATCTCCAAGCGATCAATCCCTTCCGTTCGTGGATTCGGACAAGGAGGGGGGGGGCTGTTTGGCCGCGCAATGGCTGTTGAAGCGGGGCTGCCAAAGGATCGCCTTCCTGGTATCCAGCCGGCGCTTGACATTTCAGCAACGGTTAAGAGGATACCGCTCTGCCCTGATCAGCGGCGGCGTGGGATTAAATAAATGGCTGGTTAAAATAGTGTCGCCGCAGATGGGCGATTGTCGCCAGGCCGTTCGCGATTTCTTTGTCTCTCGTGCCCCCGATGGCCTTATTCTGAATCTACCGCTTGACATGACGAAGGTTGTCCTTGAGGAATGGCGAGCTTTGACTGAACGACAGGGCCGGCCGTTGCCCTTCGTGGGGTTCAACGATCCTGGTCATATCTATAGCCGCAGCGTTCTGCCCGGCGCGTTTATACAGAGTCCGCTCGAAGAAATAGGCCAACGCGCTACGGCAATTTTGATCGACCGAATCGAGCGTCGCGTTGCTGGACCGGAGCAGCAGGTGTTGCCGGTCCGTCTGGTAGAATGTCGCGGGGACAGGATCGGACTGGCACATAAACAAAACAAGAAAATCACGAAAACTTCAAGTGTAAAGTGCCTGAAGTGAACTAAAGTGCCTGAAGCGCCTTCATGACTTTTAACTTATAACTTATAATCCTGATAATCCGCGCCCATCCGCGTAATCCGTGGTTGGTAACGAGAATGCTAAGAAAGTATTAGAAAACATATGTCGGCGAGAAAAAACTAAACTTTCTTCT
>CAZBGF010000422.1:0-2287 GCA_964491255.1 uncultured Verrucomicrobiota bacterium | reverse complement strand
CCGGGCATGGAACGCTTTCTTTTATATCTGCGGCATTTTAAGTTACACTTCTCGGTGTTTTCAAGGTCTGCAGTTGACATCCGACTGCTAAAAGTTAATAATATAGTAGTCGAGACTTTGAGTTTGAAACCTTATATGGATCCAGTCATTTCATAGAAAAACTTACGAAGAAAACAGTTATAAAACACAATGGTATAAAAATTTCAAAGGAGAAGCTTGCTGATTTTTGTAATGAAAGCATGCCTCAATGCCAAACTTGTTTATGACGCAAAATACAAGGATGCGTTGACCAGGTATTATGATACTGAAGACTGAAAATGGAAAATCATTTCCGACGGTGAATAGACCCCATACGAAAAGATATTGAAATTCAAAAAAAACAAAGAAACATATAACTACTCAGGCACAAAGTGACAAAGGCACATAGGCACAAAGCAGAAAGAAACCCAACGGGTGCGGGACAGGCATACCTCCAACTGGCGGCGCCGAAGGCGACCAGCGTTTCGTTGTTTTATCATACTTTGTGCCTTTGCTACTCCCTAGCCGACTCCGAACGTCGGCTCGGGCAGGCAAAGGCTTTTCGAGTAAGCTCTAAACAGTAACAACGAACAACACGGAGGTAAAAGATGGAACTGAAAGGAAAGAAAACGGAGAAGAACCTGATGTATGCTTTCGCGGGCGAGTCGCAGGCGAGGAATCGTTATATTTACTACTCAAGCGCCGCAAAGAAAGAAGGTTTCAGACAGATCGCCGAGATATTCGAAGAAACTGCCAATCAGGAAAGAGAACATGCCAAACGGCTGTTCAAATTCATGCAGGGAGGGGATGTCAAAATCACAGGCGCCTTCCCATTCGGCGTAATTGGCCGCACGACTGAGAACCTGAAAGCTAGCGCTGCCGGTGAACACCATGAATGGACGGAGATGTATCCATCGTTTGCAAAGACAGCCCGAGAAGAAGGGTTTGAAAATATTGCAAAGGCTTTAGAATCAATTGCCGTGGCGGAGAAGCAGCATGAGAAAAGATATCTTGCTCTCGCCAGAAATATCGATGAAGGGAAAGTCTTTAAGAAGAATAAGCCGGTTGTATGGCGCTGTCTCAACTGTGGTTATCTGCATGAAGGAGAAGAAGCGCTTGATAAATGCCCTGCATGCGCGCATCCCCAGTCGAATTTCGAGGTGCTTGGAGAGAATTGGTAAATATGTGGTTTCAGGTATTAGGTGGTAGGTGGTAGATAACAGGAGGAGAGTAAAATGACGAATCTAAATCAAGTATATAAGTGTGAAGTGTGCGGGAACATTGTTGAGGTAATTCATGCGGGTAAGGGTGAGCTGGTCTGCTGTGGCCAGGCAATGAAATTCTGTAAAGAGAATACAACGGATGCCGCAACTGAGAAGCATGTGCCTGTGATTGAGAAGCTTGAGACAGGCGTGAAGGTCACTGTCGGCAGTGTTGCACACCCTATGGAAGAGAAACATTACATCGAGTGGATCGAACTGCTTGTGGATGGTCAGGTTCTTCGTCAGACGTTGAGCCCCGGAGATGAACCGTTGGCAGTTTTCGAGTGTGTGGCATCGGAATCTGTCTCAGCAAGGGAATACTGTAATCTGCACGGTTTGTGGAAAAGTTAACAACGGCTCTTACTGAAAGGAATGTGCTATGAGTATTGTATTCAATGCTGACGAAGTTTTTGAAATGGCTGCACAGATAGAACGCAATGGTGCAGCTTTCTATAGAAAAGCGGCCGGGAATAATCCAGAAGGACGAGAATTCCTGTCGCAGCTAGCTGAGCAGGAGGACCAGCATCTTGCCACTTTTAAAGAAATGCGGCAGGAACTGACAACGCGTGAAGTGGAGTCCACGGCCTTCGATCCTAATAATGAAGGAGCCCTGTACTTGAAGGCAATGGCCGGAGGTCACGTGTTTGATGTCAGCAAGGATTCTTCTGAAATATTAAACGGGAATGAGAGCCTGAAGGATATCATTAATATTGCAATCGGCATGGAAAAGGATTCGATTATCTTCTATATCGGTATAGCAGAGATGATTCCAAAGAATTTAGGCAAGGAAAAGATCAGCGCAATCATCAAGGAAGAGATGAAGCATATTGTCTGGTTAAGCGAAAAGCTGTGAAGGCAAGGCCACTATGACAGACGACTACAAGGGCAATCCTATAGGACTGGCAAACATCGTTGATTATGCCGACGGATCAATTGTCAGCAAAACACTATTGGACAAGAAAGCAGGAACGCTAACCCTTTTCGCTTTCGATGCAGGACAGGGATTG
>CAZBGF010000421.1:0-2294 GCA_964491255.1 uncultured Verrucomicrobiota bacterium | reverse complement strand
CCGGGATACTGACGAGAGTATTCTTGAAACCGTTCTGTCCAACCTGATTACAATCGGCGAAATTTCTGCTCCAACATTCCATGAAGAAAATCGCATTCAGATTCTATTGAATCGGTTCAGCGAATATGGTTTACATAACTGTTCCATGGATGAAAAAATGAATGGTTTTGGTATCCTCACCGGTAAACATGGTGCTAAAAAAAATATTCTAATTGTCGCAAACTCCGATACTCTCATGAAACAGAGCGAAGAATCTATGATTGAAATCCGCACGGATCAGGTTGTGGGCCCTTTTGTGGGAGATAACAGCCTAGCGCTCGCGGCTATAACTTCAATTCCACTGTTGTTGGAAAAACTTGGACTGCAGTTGAACCACACACTCATTTTCATGGGTGCGTCCCGGTCACTTGGCAGAGGTAACATGGAAGGGCTCAGGTTCTTCCTGGAAAACAGTGAAATTCCTATTCAATTCGGCTTATGTGTAGAAGGAGTTCAACTCGGCCGGCTCAATTACTCATGCCTTGGCATGCTCCGCGGCGACATTGTCTGCCGTCTTCCTGATAATTATGACTGGGCACGGTTCGGCAGAACTGGAACAATCATTCCCATAAATGATGTAATTACCCGTATAGGAGAAATTCGGTTGCCCCGACGCCCGCCGACCAGCATTATTATGGGTTCTATCCATGGCGGCATTTCCTATCAGAACATTGCCAAAAAGACAACGTTGTGCATTGAAGTGCGCAGTGAGTCCGAGGCAATGATGAATCGGATTCGGCAACAGATACAAGATATCACCGATGAAGTGACCGCAAAATCAGGTATTAAGATAGAACTGGATATCTTCGCGCGCCGCAAACCAGGCGGCATTAAAATTTCACACCCTATGGTTCGCAGGACCAGATCCATTCTTACCGCTCTTGGCATTAAGCCTATAATGTACCACACCACATCTGCGATGTCATACCCATTGATCAATAAAAATATTCCTGTGGTTACACTGGGATTTACAACAAGAGAACATCAAAATAAACTGACTGAATTTGAAGAAATAGCTGCCATTGCCCCTATGGCCTCCGGCATGGCCCAGCTTGTGACTACTCTTCTTGCTATAGACAAAGGTTTCTGTAATGAACGCCGATCATAATAACCAGAAAAATGCCAAACACAGTCGGGCATCTGAAGCCAACATGACTTCCCAGATTAATCACTGGCTGAAAACAAACACGTTTCATCATTCGCAGTTTAAAGACATCGGAAAGCTTGTGCAACAAAAGGAAAAGCAGGGCGTGACCATTTCGTTGTGTCTTCCTACACTTAACGAAGAAAAAACCATTGGCAAGGAAGTGGTGATCCTGAAATCGGAGCTGATGAGCCGGTATCACTTGCTGGATGAAATCGCTGTTATAGACTCCGGATCTACCGACAAAACGTGTGAAATAGCCGCGACATTCGGGGCGGATGTATATTCGGCCTCTGATATTCTCAGCGACATGGGTGAAAAAAGGGGCAAAGGCGAAAACCTATGGAAAGCCATTTACCAATTGAAAGGCGATATCATTGTTTACGTTGATGCGGATATCAAAAACATCCATCCGCGATTCGTCTACGGACTTGTAGCTCCTCTGATCCTTAACCATGAAATCCAATATGTCAAAGCATTCTATGATCGCCCTCTGGTTTTCTCACAAGGAATACGGCCTTCCGGCGGCGGCCGTGTGACCGAAATTATGATTCGCCCGCTGTTCTCGCTTTTCTTCCCTGAGCTGACCGCCATTATTCAGCCGCTTTCAGGCGAATATGCTGTCCGACGTGATGTTCTGGAAAAAATCCCATTTCCGATTGGCTATGGAGTAGAAACATCCCAACTCATCGATGTACATCATAAATTGGGAATTAAAGCTTTTGGACAAACCGACCTGGATCAACGTGTTCACAGAAATCAACCTACAACAGAACTTGGCAAAATGGCTTTTGTAATTCTTCAGACATTCTTGTCCCGCGTTAAATCGCTCGGCATCATGCGCGATACACCAGAACTGAGTTCCGTATTACGGCAATTTCAAGTACGGGATAAAATGTACGAACAACTGAAAAGTACAATTAACGAGGATGAGCGCCCACCCATGCTGGAAGTTCCGGCATATCAGAAAAAATTCAAGCGCCATCCGTGAGTAAATACTCGATAAACCACGTAGTCAATTCTTATTGCGCTTGTGGAGGCAAAAAACCACGGATGACAGAGCAGAAATCAGAAACACGAAATCCGCAATACGCCTGCCCATGGAACCGCC
>CAZBGF010000420.1:0-2295 GCA_964491255.1 uncultured Verrucomicrobiota bacterium | reverse complement strand
CGGTTAAAGGTCAATGAAATGAATTTAGTCCCATCGGGACGGCTGAAATATTTGGGCAACACGCCCATAACTTTAAACTTTTTCATGTAAGCCGTATATCGTTTTTTTAAAGCGCTTTATGCGAATAAAAAGGTCCTTTGGTACTATGTGCCTGTCTGAGCAATTACTAATAGTGAACAGTAAACATCCTTTCAAAAACTTAGTGCCTATGTGCCTTTGGTGCTTATCATCAATGGTGCTGCTGTATAAGCATACCGCAAGCCCTTGAGAACGAAGCTGTTGCGGTGCTCTGGCTGCGCCTCTGGTGGAAAAACATCAAATGTGTTTTCTTGTATAAGTAATCAAACATATTAAAAACTGACTTTTTCGCCAAATCATTTGTAAGTAATTTTTTTTCTTAACATGTTACATTGTGTTTGATGTTTTTCATGAATAATTCAGGTACATCCATTATGGTCATTGCCGGAGAAATTTCCGGCGATATGCATGCTGCCAGACTGGTGAAAGCCATTCAGCTCAAACATCCGGATATCCATTTTTTCGGTATCGGCGGCAATGAATTACGAAAAACCGGGATGGAAATCTTTTATGATACTCGCGACATGGCCGTGCTCGGGTTTACGGAAGTTCTGTTGAAAATACGTTTCTTCAGAAAAGTATTCCGTAATATGCTAAACATGGCCCGGGAGCGAAAACCGGACATCATTTTATTGGTGGACTATCCCGGGTTTAATCTCAGGTTCGCGAAAAAAGCCCATGCCATGGGATTGAAAATCGTTTATTACATCTGTCCCCAGGTCTGGGCATGGCACCAATCACGCATTCCGGAAATGGCACGCAATATCAATCGTCTGATAACGATTTTTCCGTTTGAAAAGGAAATTTTTCAGAATAGCGAACTTTCGGTCGACTTTGTCGGTCATCCGCTGGTGACAGCATCTTCGACACAAGTGACCGCTATGGGTGCTGAACTGCCATGGAAGGGTGAGCCCTATGTGGCCCTGCTTCCAGGAAGCCGATACCAGGAGGTGAAAAGAATTCTGCCGGTTGTCTGGGAAGCGGCCTCCATTGTGGAAAAACATTTTCCCGTGGCCAGTTTCATCATCGCTGTGCCGTCTGATGAAGTGGGGCAATGGGTGCGGAATGTACTGAAACCGATACGGGGTGGGCCGGTTTGCTGGTCAATTGTTGTCGGTCGTACGCAACAGGTGCTTCGGCAGGCGCGAGCCGCGATAGTGGCTTCCGGAACAGCCACGTTGGAAGCTGCCATTATGCGATGTCCCATGGTTGTGGTCTACAAAGTAGCCTTTGCAACATATTTCTTTGGGCGTATGCTGGTTAATGTTTCTCATCTTGGGATGGTGAATATTGTTGCTGAAAAGTCGTTATGCCCCGAATTAATTCAGGGCGATGCGAAACCGCTGGCGATCGCGTCTTCCCTGGAGCCCTTGCTTCGTGATGGTTCTGAGCGAGACCAGATGCTCAAGGGATTTGAACATGTAATCCAGGCGCTTGGTAAAGGCGGCGGTGATGACCAGGCCGCTGATATTGTTTTGGAGGTTATGAAAACCCTGCCTGCGGCGAGATAAGGTTTTTACCAGGGCGTTGCCCTGGGCTATGGTGTTGCACTCCGAATATTCGGGGTGCTTTGCGCAGGCTGAAGGCCTGCCGCAATATATGGGGGCCATGCCAGTCATGGAAATCCCTAATATTATCTAATATTTAAATGATAGGTGAAAAAGATGAGCAATATAGACAAATTACAAAAGCTTTCGCAAAAAAATTTGGCGTTATCCTTGTTGATATCAACAAAGCACTGCGAGAGCAAATTGTGCAGAACAATGCAAGCGAGTATATTTTACCGGATGGAATTCATTTGACCGAAAGAGGCAATAGAGTAATAGCAGAAGCTTTGTTTCCGTGTCTTAATGAAAAAATATGTCAACATTCTCTAACCATTCATTAACCTGAATTTTCTTTCTGTCGCAGTTTGCTCTTAACAGAAGGTTCGTCACCCATTCGTTGTGTTTGTTTTCCGCTTTCTATTGGTCTTGTGTGTTGAACGTGATGGCGATTTTCGGTTATATCCCTCTGGATATTTTTTCAATTGCAGGGTGATGTCGGGAGATTTGTGCACGGTTTGCACATTGCGCCATGGCTGGTTTTTTCGCCGAGCACGCCTTTTTCTCCAGCGATTTGTTATTCTTCAGAAGACGATTCCTGCTTACTTTATTTTTCCGTCTCCTTAATCATTTTCTGAATTTTGGGCATCAACTCACGCATTTGCTTTTGACT
>CAZBGF010000419.1:0-2304 GCA_964491255.1 uncultured Verrucomicrobiota bacterium | reverse complement strand
CCTGCTCTCTGCGAGGGCCATAAACGAGGCACTGACCGTTCTCGAGCCTCATCTGTCAAGTTTTGACAGGGAGAGCAACGGAACCGTTATGATCGGGACCGTTCGAGGAGATCTCCACGATATCGGCAAAAACATGGTACTGACCATGTTAAAAGGGGTGGGGTTTGATACTGTGGATCTGGGGGTAAATGTCCGGATTGAAGATTTCGTTCAGCAGGTAAGAGAGAAAAAACCGGATATCCTTGGTATTTCTGCATTGCTGACAACCACCATGCCCCAGATGAAAAAGGTGATCAACGCTGTCACTGAAGCAGGTTTACGGAAACATCTCAAAATAATCATCGGCGGTGCTCCGGTAAACCAAAAGTTTTCTGACGATATCGAAGCAGACGGGTATGCCCAGGATGCGGGAGAGGCGATTTCACTGGTTAAGCGATTGTTGAAAAGTTAGGGCAGTGCCCATCCATAAATGGCCATTTTTCGTCCCGTCTATCAACGGCGGGACGTCAGATTCGTCCCGCCGTGGCGGGACTCGAAATACTCCGATGTATTCCTGTGGTTAATCCCGCTACAGCGGGACATCTTCCTTGACCTTGCGAAAAATTGCTCATTTCTAAATTGGAAACCCACAGTGCCCACATTGGGATTAATGGATGGACACTAACTATTATCCATATGTTTTATTTTCCAGGCGAAAAGTGCAACTTACGTCTGGCAGTCTTGCATGGATTTGGCTGGCGTGCTAAGCCGACTTAATGCACGTACCCTTTTCTCGAGCGGGGATGATCCGAAAACTAACCTACCCCTATATGTTGTGATTTGGACAAGATCAAGCAGGTCCGGTATCCCTGTCACATTTCCCAATATTATAAGCCACACCTCTTGTTTTTGACATGTAAGGGCATTCCAGTTATTCTGAATATAGCAAAACAAATGCCAGATCTGAGATATGAAATCGGATATCTCAGGTTCGGTCGATCTATCAGAATTGAAGATATCACAGTTTTTGACTTGCTGGTATGTTTGACTTCTGGCAAGATAAAGAGGATTAAAATAAGGCTGGGATTGGTTAGCATACGGTTCGAACCTGGCTCTGGTTCATCGTTGAGAGATGAGAGGAAGGGTGAATTCCCTGAATCTGCCCCTTAGCCCCGAGAAAACTTGAATTTTGGGCGCGCTCCGAACTGAACATGCTGAAGCCACTTTTTTCGTTTCTAACTGTACATTCTCGTTTTTCACTGAAGACCGATCGTTACTGCTCGGCGACACTGACCAAGAATTGTTGTGGTGGAGGAAATTGAGGAACTCGTAAAACCAACCCCCTTGGTATTGACAGCGGATATTGGCGGGCGTAAGCAGACTGGAGCGTCACTCCTGGAGAATTTGCAAAATGAGAGCAAAATCGATTTTAGAATCATTCAAAGACACGGATCTTGATTCGATTCCTTCACGTCGTCTGCTGTTGGACTATTTAGAATCCCTGGCGAATATTGAAGACGATCATCTTCAAAAACGGCTATTGAAGGAATTAGTCCATAGATACGTTATTTTAGAAAAGAGGGTCGATTCGTTATTAAAGAATACCCTTCCGGAAACGGTTGCGGAGGAGATTAAATACGAAAATAGTTTTTCTCCGCGGCCTTATAATTGCACTATCATATTTTCTGACTTTGTGGGGTTTACCCGTTTGGCTGAAAAGATTTCCGGGGAAATATTGATAACAACCTTAGACAAGATTTTCACCGAATTTGATCTGATAGTCGATCATTACAAAGGAACAAAAATAAAGACCATTGGTGATGCCTATATGACTGTTGTTGGCGCGCCAATTCAACTCGATGACCACGCGTTACGCGCGCTTAGAACAGCTATGGCGTTGTTCAAATACCTGGAATTTTTCAACAAGGAGAGTCCTCTACAATTTAAAATGCGTATCGGTATTCATACCGGGAAGGTAATGGCCGGTGTCGTTGGAAAAGAACGAATGCAGTTCGATGTTTTTGGTGACGACGTGAATATAGCATCCAGATTTGAATCTTCCGGTGAAGAGGGAAGGATCAATGTTTCAGAAAATACATATTTGGAAACAAGAGAGTATTTTGAATTTGAAGAAAGAGGATTGGTACATTTAAAGAACAAGGAAAGCATGAAAGCTTATTTTGTTACAAGGGAACTATAGACCGAATATTGGTAACCAATACCGGGAAGGTGAATTTATGGAGAACTACGGGAAATATGACAGACCTGTCAGAATTGCGGAAGGCATTTTCTGGGTTGGTTTTAGAGACAAAAACACGAATCTCT
>CAZBGF010000418.1:0-2309 GCA_964491255.1 uncultured Verrucomicrobiota bacterium | reverse complement strand
GTCCGGCGGCTGCCGGGCTAGGGAAACTTTAGCTCATTTTAGCCACTTTGTGCCTCTGTGCCTTTGGTGCTCTGTGCCTGAATAGTTACAATATAAATACATGGTTATAAATTACAAGCAAAGAAAATGTTTTCTCTGAAAATTCACCGCACGCAAAATCCAAATTATCTGTCTCCATCCGTGTTAATTTGCTTGCCTGGCCGTAGCCTTGGCGAAGGTTGGTGGCTTTTCTTTGAATAATGATTTTTTTGGAATTGATTAACGCTTAAAATATCAATATAGTATATATGTGATTACTCATGTTCACGGTTCAAAGGTTAGTGAGTAATGTTTGCCTGTGTCCCGAACGTTCGGGGTAGACAGGTGTTTTTCGCGTCAGTCCTGCTTCGCCGGACTAAGCAACCACTTGTCCCGAGGCGCTTGCGCGCTCGGGACAAGTGGTAACCCTGAAACCGCCTGCGCGGCCGTAGCCGCTGTGGCGCAGCGAAGGTTCGGAACCGTGAACGGTTATTGTTTGTCTTGCATGTGCTTCAGAAAGCGTAATGAAATGATTGTGGTTACTCATTTGACAAAGCGGTTTTCTTCTGCTGTGGCTATTAACAATGTGTCTTTTTCAGTTCAGCGCGGAGAAATCGTAGGCTTTCTTGGTCCAAATGGTGCTGGAAAGACAACCATGATGCGGATTTTGACCGGATATCTGCCTGCTACTGAGGGGACGGTTTTGGTTGATGGTTTTGATATTTTCACCCATTCCCTGGAGGTTCGACGCCGTCTGGGCTATTTGCCTGAAAATGTGTCGTTGTATCCGGAAATGCGGGTGGATGAATTTCTTTTATTCCGGGCGAACATAAAAGGCGTTCCACGTCAAAAACGAAGGGATCGTGTAGAAGAGGTTAAAGTTCTCTGTGGGTTAAAGGATGTTGAGCGTCGTATCATCGGTCAGCTTTCCCGTGGGTACTGGCAGAGAGTAGGGTTGGCTGACAGTCTGATTCATGATCCTGAGTTATTGATTCTTGATGAACCGACCATTGGGCTGGATCCGAATCAGATAAAAAATGTACGTGAATTGATCAAGAATCTTGGGCGGCGCTATACTATATTGTTATCCACCCATTTTTTATCAGAGGTTGAGATGATCTGTAAACGTGTATTGATTCTTAATCAGGGCAAAATCGTAGCTTCTGATTCGCCGCAGCAGCTGATGGGTTTACTGAAGGGAACTGTACGAGTGGTCGCTGAAATTTTTGGGCCATGCAGGGATGTGGTTCATCATTTAGAGAGTTTACCGCAAATGATCCGCGTATCATATCAGCTTGTTGGTGACCACGATATTTCAGATGGAACGGTTGCTTCATGGGGCCGCTATGCCATTGAGTGTGAAAAAAACACTGATGTACGAGCCAGTGTGTTTGAAGTGGTTGCGCAAAACAGGTGGGTGTTGCGTGAGTTAATTATAGAAAAGAAGCATTTGGAAGACGTTTTTGTTGAAATGACGATTGAAGGGAATGAGCTGTGAGGGCATTTGACGCACTTTTTAAGCGGCAATTGAAGGCCTTTTTCTATTCGCCGATGGCCTATGTTACTATGGTGGTGTTTCTTATTGTTTCCGGACTGAGTTTTTTCAGGATGATTTCTCGGAATCTGGAAGAGCGTATACAAATCAGCGATTTTATGTTCGGGTCTGTTTTTTTCTGGTTTATGGTTTTAGTTGCTATAACGCTGGTGACCATGCATTTGATAGCGGAGGAGAAGCGAACTGGAACCATTGAAACGTTGTTGACCGCTCCGGTCACGGATATGGAGGTAGTCCTGGCGAAATATTTCGGGGCTTTAACGTTTTTTATTCTGATGTGTTCGCCGACTGTTTTCTACGTGGTGATCATAAAGGTGTTCAGCGCGAATGTTGGGCCACTTGATATCATGCCGGTGATAACAGGGTATGCTGTGTTTCTTCTTATCAGCGCCTTTTTTATTGCTTTTGGTCTTTTTGTTTCATCATTAACGCATAGTCAGGTCATAGCGGGTATGCTTTGTTTTGCTGGAATTTGTTTAGCCTTTTTTTCGGATAACTTTCAATACATTGCGCGGGATGGAAGTGTGTCGGTCATTCTTGGGGATGTGTCCAGCATTCAGCATATTCTGGATTTTTCACAGGGTATTGTGGATACACGGCCTGTGGTGCTGTACATTTCCGGGATTTTATTTTTTCTCTATGCCACGGTGAAGGTAATTGAAGCGCGGCAATGGAAATGATTGTGTTAATAAATCAGGGTAAGGGAGTATATGGTTATGGCGAGACGGTTGTCAAG
>CAZBGF010000417.1:0-2310 GCA_964491255.1 uncultured Verrucomicrobiota bacterium | reverse complement strand
GAACGTCGTACGGGAAGGCGCCGCTGAATGTGGGCATCAGAATATGTCCTTTTTTCCCTACCACATCCATCAGAGCGGCAATAACGGTGCCCGCCCCCCCCCTGATTGGCCCAAAGCTCTTCAGCGAACCGTGCACGATAACACTGTCCCCTTTGCCCAGGCCCACAGATTTCAAACCATCCGAAATATTCTTTTTTGTAAGCATGATTTTGACTCCTGACAAGTTTTGTTCATTCTGAAGAGAGAAGCCTCGAGTTAACCGGGCTCACGCTCTTACCGGTCCGGCATGACTCGCCGGAAGCCACACACATTCCAACGGCAGTTATGGATTCATCTATGGGAACGAGAGTAAACGCCTTGTCTTCGATCAACTGCGTGGCGAAGTACTCAATTTCCCGACGGTAAGCGTTTCCGACGGGTATATCCGGACAGAACGCATCACCTGACAGAGGAAACACCTTCAGACGCTGATGCACGGGACGCCAGAAATCCATTTCCAACGAAGCCTGCTCAAAGTCGATACGAAAATACATCCGGAACGGATACGACGGCGGCATCAGGAAAGAGGACTCTATCATCACGGGAATACCTGATGGATAGATCAACCTGTTGAAGACACTGTTGTACGCACCGGCATACAATCGCCCAGTCGCATTGATCGCTATTGGAATTCCAAGCAATTGCAGGACAAAATCCATATCGTGAATCTGAAAATCGATCACTGCTCCCCCGCCTGTATCGGGATCCAACATCCAGGAATTCCAACCGGGCGGCGACGAAAGCCGTTTGCACTCTATGGCACGGACTTCACCATATTTTCTTTCCTTCACCACTGAGTGCGCATACACATATTCCGGCCAAAACCGTATTACCTGCGCCACCATGATGCGTATACCAGCGGAAACGGCAACATCCCGGATCTTCCGCGCCTCATCAACGGACAACGCCATAGGTTTTTCACACAACACATGTATCTTCCGACGCGCACAGGTTTCCACAATCCGCAGGTGGTACGGAGTCGGCACACAAACATCCACAGCATCAGGACGAAGCTCCACAATCGCCTTTTCCAGGTCATCGAACACCGGAATCCCATACTCGGAAGCAGTACTTGACGCAACATCAACGGCCTTATCAACAACCCCTACATATGCGGCCTTCGGCAGTCCCTGTCCGGACTTCAGGTGTTCACGTCCAATGAACCCGGCGCCGGCCAACAAAATTCTCACGGGAGTCTCCATTATCATTATTCCTAAAAAGAGCAGATGAATGTCCAATGTCTAACCAGTCTACGCCAAGGCTACGGCCCGGCAGGTAAGGAACTCCCAATATCCAACCGATCCAGAGAAATCTTCACTTGGAAATTGGACATTCCTTGATGGATATTTGGTGTTCAATTTTTCACCAAATGGGTGTACTCCTCAAACATTGTTACACGATAGTTTCATGAACTTTGTGCCTATGTGCCTCGGCCACTTTGTGCCTGATCAGTTACATTCAATCGTACTATACTCTGGGGAATATCATAGAATATTTTCCGCAACGTATTTTTGGAAGCGCCCGTTGCCATGATCTTGTTAATTGCATCTTTCACAATATTCACGGCAACCCCGCCATCTGAACCATACATAAGTTTATCAGGAGGACACCGATTGAATATTTCCATCATGTAGCCGCTGCTTACACTGCAACAACACAGATAAATATTGTTACACCGCAGACAGGCTGAAATCGCATCCTGGTACAAGTCATCAAGTCCGGCGTGACCAAGGATAACGATTGTACCGGGCGCTTTTTCAGCCACCGCAGAAATCTGGAGTGGCGTTGCATAAGGAGGCGAACCATCGTGAAACAGCACTGGCATGCCAAGTTCCCCGGCTTTATGGACAATAGGCAGAACCGCAGGGTGCGTCATTGAAAATGCCTGCAGCCAGGGATGCAGCTTCAACCCCCTCATTCCAAGTTCTTCGTGGCAACGCACAAGCTCATCCACGGCATTTTCTGCTCCTGTTCGGGGATCAACAGTACAGAAGGGAACGAAAAAATCCAGGTGCTCCCTGACTGCTTCCGCCAGGATATTGTTATTTTTTCTGGCATCGGCTACCAGCCCATCAGTTGTCATGAGCCATGCTCCGGTCAATCCATCCCTTGAAAATTCAGCGCGCAAGTCATCAGCAGTACGAGGTGACATGCCGAATGTATTTCCCGGTAGATGAGTATGAGTGTCTATAATCTTCATTTATCCATACCCCATAATTGTGTTGCGTTATCATGCATGATACGGGCGAAAACATCATCAGGAAGGTTCAA
>CAZBGF010000416.1:0-2321 GCA_964491255.1 uncultured Verrucomicrobiota bacterium | reverse complement strand
TGTCCATTTCGATGAATTCATGCGATAACTCCTGTTAAAGATAACGTCCGTTACGGTTCCTACCAGTCCTTTTCATAAACAGAAACTTTGCTTGAATCAGTGAGAGTAGAAAGAACATCAGCCACTGTCTCTGCTTGCCCGGGAATATGCAAGGCTGGGCGCACATCATGCAAAGGCTGAACCACAAACCGGCGATCAGCCCATCGCGGATGTGGAATTGTGATATTACGCTCTTTGATACAGAGCTGATCTGCATAAATAATATCGATATCAATAAGCCTGGGCTTATTAAGTGTCATATTGCGAGTCCGCCCCAGTTTCCGTTCGATGCGTCTCAATACAGAAAGAAGCAGAGATACGGACATCATCGTTTCAATGATCAGAATGGCGTTGAGAAAGTTGAGACAACTGAATTCCGAAGGAACATTCACCGGTTCGGTTTCATATACAGGCGACTGGTCAACAATAGTCAAACTTGATACAGTCGAAATCAGTTTTTTAGCCTTGGTGAGAATGACAAGTCGGTCTCCAATGTTATTTCCCAGACTGATGCCGATTTCCATTTTACTTACCCGGTAATATCAAAGTAACTGTTCAGTCACCAAGGCACAAAGATTATAAGACCATTCTTCCAGATAAGGGAACAAAATCCATATTTAGCCTTAGTGGCTTAGTGGTTTAATGGCTTCCTGATCAAGGACATCCTGCATTGTGTATAGACCAGGCTTGCGTTTCGAGACCCATTCAGCAGCCTTAAGAGAGCCTATGGCGAAACACTCACGACTGCTTGCGCGGTGAGTTAATTCAATGCGTTCGCCGTCAGCGGCAAAGATCACGGTGTGATCGCCGATCACATCGCCAGTCCGGACCGCATGAATTCCGATTTGCCCGTCCGGTTTTTCTCCAACCTGGCCATGACGTCCATGTGTGATAATCGCTTCCGACTTCAGATCCCGAGCGGATGCAGCTGATTCAGCAAGACGCAGGGCTGTTCCACTTGGCGCATCTTTTTTATGCCGGTGATGTGTTTCAATGATTTCAATATCATAATTGCCCAGTATGGCGGCAGTTTTGGCCACAAGGGAGAAGAGCAGATTGACACCCATGCTCATGTTAGGTGCCCAGACAATGGGAATTACTGTTGAAGCCTTTTTAACACATCCGGCTTCTTGCCTGTCCAATCCCGTAGTTCCAATCACCATGGCTTTTCCCGTGTCAGCGATAAGCATGACATGCTCCGCAGTGGCTGACGGAAAGCTGAAATCGATGAGAACATCAGCTTGATGAGCTGCTTCCGCGATATTAGTTGATAAAATCACGCCAATATCACCAATACCTGCAACAAACCCTGCATCCCGACCCAGAGAGGAACAATTGTCAGACTCAACAGCACCGACCAGATGGAGTTTTTGGAATTGTTTGACACATCGAATTATGATTTGCCCCATGCGTCCTGCAGCGCCAAGAATAGCAATGTTAATCATATTTATCCTTTACGGAATTAAATTAATAGGACGCAGATTTTCGCAGAGCCTAATCTGCCGAAGTCCGGCAGCTGCCAGGGTAGACACTTATAACTTTCAACTCATAACTTTTAACTTATAACTTTTAATCCTGACAATCTGCGTCCGAAAAATACAAATTCCTATACGATCAAGTTGACCGCTTTTAAGCATTCCGCCAATTTATTTTTTAAGCTTTGATTCATCGGACATAGAGGAAGCCGGTAGATTTCCTCTATTTGCCCCATCATAGCCAGAGCCGCTTTCACGGGAATTGGATTCGTGTCGATAAACAGGTCGGTGAATAGTCCGAAGAACGCACGGTGCACATTCAACGCTTCTTTCCATTGACCTTTCAAAGCATAATGAACCATATCCACTACAGGTTTCGGCGCCACATTGCCAGCCACACTGATCACACCTTTTGCGCCAACTGCCATCATAGGCAGGGTTATGGAATCGTCGCCGGATACAATACAGATATCGCATTTCGACAGAATCCGGCTGACCCGATTAACTTCACCTCCGGCCTCCTTCAAGGCAACAATCTTTGGATGTTTCGATAGTTGTGCAACCGAGTCAACAGCAATTTCAATTCCTGATCTTCCAGGAATATTATATAGTACCACTGGCAAGCCGATATCCGCAATTGCCGAAAAATGGCGCACCAACCCCGTTTGATTTGGTTTATTATAGTATGGAGTAACCTGGAGTGTTCCGTCCGCGCCTATATCAGCCGCGAATCGGGTCAGGGACAATGCTTCTTTTGTTGAATTAGAGCCCGTGCCGGCGATAACCTTGACACGGCCTTTGCATGAA
>CAZBGF010000415.1:0-2324 GCA_964491255.1 uncultured Verrucomicrobiota bacterium | reverse complement strand
TGCGCTGGGCAAGGCGGCTGAAGACGAGAAAAATCATGAAACATATTGCGCTGATTTTGATTTTTATGGCGCTTTCCATATGGAATGTGAACGCAAAAGAGCCGGACTTGAAACAACAGCATTTCCAGAAACACTGGTGGAAAATACTGAACCCGAGCAAGCCGACTCCTGAAGAGCAATTGAAGTATTCTGCCCAATTGAAGAAAGCCGGACGCCTTCGAAAAGCCACAGACGCATATCGCGCCCTGGTATATACATGGCCTGAATCAAAGGAAGCGCCTGTTGCTCAGTTCAATTATGCCGAGTATCTATATGAACGCGGTAAATTGAGACAGGCGTTTGATGAGTATCAATTTCTTATTGAAGTATACACAGGATTTTTTCCATATGAAGAAGTGATCAATCGTCAATACGACATTGCTGATAAAATCGCGACGAGAAAAAGCTATTTTCTTTTTATTTCATACAGCTCACCGAAAGATGCGATTCCGCTTTTTGAACAATTGATCCTGAATACTCCGCAGTGGTCAAAAATTTCTGAACTGCAATTCCGTATAGGCCGGATTTACGAACGGACTAAACAGTATGATCTGGCCATCGAAGCCTATCAGACATATAAGGATTCCTATCCCAACGGTTCAAAGGCGGAGCAGGCCGGATTCAGGTATGCTGTTTGTTTTTATAATTTGGCGATGAAAAATCCGGCTGACGCAACTATGCGTGTTAATACTGTAGCCGCATTTCAATATTTTCTGGATGGTTATCCGAGAAGTGAAACTGCGGATCTGGCACGGTTGTATCTAAAAGAACTTCAAATGATGCGGGCAACTGCGTGTTATCAGGAGGCGCGTGCCTATGAAAAGTCAGCAAGGCGCACGAGTAATAAAAAACTGATCCAAACGCGGTTAACCGCTGCAAAGATCGTTTATAAACGGCTTATCAATGAATATCCCGACTCCTGGTGGGGGGACGCAGCCTGGTCCAGAATAGGACAGATTAACAGACAATTGGAGAAAGATAATGAACATTAAATTGATCAAAACCGTGACGGGTTTTATTATGACGGCGATGATGATGCCGGGCTGTGTTGGATACCAGTTTGGCAGTTCACTGCCGGATGATATTAAAACTATCTTCGTTCCAAATTTTGTCAACCAGTGTAAAGAGCCGCTGATCGAAGTCGAAGCAACGAACGCCACGATTGCCGAATTTCAAAGGGATGGCACACTGAAGATTTCGGAAAAGGATCATGCCGATGTAATTCTGGAATGTACATTAACACAGATTGTCCTCGAACCCTTGCGTTATGATCGTCAGGACAAGTTGACACCGAATGAATACAGATTGAGGCTTCATGCCTCATTTGTTTTTAAACGGGCGCGTTCACATGAAGTGCTTAGTGAAGAATCCGTGACAGGTGAATCCACTTTTATATTTACTGGAAATTTGACCAGCGCGAAGAGAGGCGCAATTCCGGATGCATCCGAAGATTTAGCGAAACGAATTGTCGAGAGTGTTGTGGAAACCTGGTGGTAATGAAGTCCACATTTCGTAAGTATTCACTGAACCCCGTCAAGAATTCTGTCTCACGCCTGCGTCCTCTGCGTCTCTGCGAGAAACTCTTTTTGTGTTTTCAATGGGGTTGGCTGACTATTTACCACATTTCGGTAATTCGGGCGTGACTACTCACGCAATCAACCTGAATAGTTATATGGCCGAATCAGTGAGTTTAGCCACTTGCCGCAAAGCGGCGACGTGAGAGTCAGAAACAAGCTCATGATAACGCCTATTTTTGCAAGGAAACACTGCTCAGTTTTTTCGCCGACCGCTTTTTACGGCGAACGGCTGTATTTTTTTTGATAACGCCTTTTTTCGCTGCTTTATCCAGAATTGAACAGTATTTCTGGAATGCTTGCGTGCTTTTTTCACTATCTTTACTTTCAAACGCATCAACAGTGTTTCGTCGGGCGGAACGGATACCGGCTTTGACTGACCGATTTCTTTGACGTGCTTTTTCTGATGTGCGCACGCGCTTTTTCGCGCTTTTAGTAGTTGGCATAGTCGTAGCTCCTTTAACAGTATTTCTTCAGCCGCCGGGTTATTCCTGATTCATCACCCGCATCGGCTAACACTCATATTAACAAACAGCACACGTGAATGTGTGCCATTTCGGTTTAAAAGTCAAGAATTGTTTTTGATTGAAACGGTAACGCTTATTATTCATCATAGATTTTGGTTGAGATTTGGTATATTGTTGGATGAATGGTAACGCGAAAGAAGAGTGCACTATGCGCGTAATGCGGGTGATTATCGGATTGCTGCTG
>CAZBGF010000414.1:0-2336 GCA_964491255.1 uncultured Verrucomicrobiota bacterium | reverse complement strand
TTACTACTCAGCACCAAAGGCACTAAGGCACAGAGGCACAAAGTTTATTTACCCCTTATCTTCTTGATCAAAGCGCTGAGCATTCGTTCTATTTCTCTGCTTAATTCGTACACGTTTTCAAAACTGCCGGTCGATAAGTATTCAAGATTTCGAGAGATTTCCAGTTGGGTTTGTATTTCGTGTACTCAGGCACAAAGTGACAAAGGCCACGCTAATGCGTGGTAAACACAAAGCTTGCCCCGCAAGGCGGGGTGAAGAAATCTCAAGAAAAATGACCTTTTTATCAGCATGAAGCGTCTCAAAAACGATGGCATAGTTTACACTGTTTGGTTTTTCGTCCGAAATCCGACAACTGCCGGATTGCCGGACCGGAAACATTGAACCATTCCTTTGGATATTATTCCTGGAACTTTGTGCCTATGTGCCTTTGGTGCTCTGTGCCTGAGCAGTTACTTGCGTTAAACAATTTTTTTTAAAATCGTTACATTCACTGTTACCGCTAAAGCCAGGAGCAGGACGCCGGGAATAAGAAATCGTGGAAACAGTTCATCATATTGACAAAACACATCTTTTTTGATTTTCGTTTTTTCGAGTTTGTTAATATCGCTGAGTGCCTGTTCCAGCCCTTTAGTATTTTTGACATGAAAATATACGCCGCCTGTTGATTTTGCGATTTGGCGCAGAAGCTGTTCATCCAGTCTGACTTCTGCGTAGTGAATGCGATTACGGCCGAAGACATCACGGATCATAAACGGTGCGCGGGTATTGGATCCTACTCCTATCGTGTAGATTTTAATGCCAAGTGCTTTTGCCGCCTTGATAGCGACTGCCGGCTTAATGATTCCCGTATTACATTCACCATCGCTGAGAAGAACAATGATTTTGGACTTGATGTCTGTGTTTTCAAGCCGGGCGCATGCTGTGGCTATTGCGTCGCCAATGGCGGTGAGCATTTCCTCTTCATTGGTTACTTTTCCTTGTTTATCTAATGTTGGCTTCGGAATTTCTACACCTTTAAGGGAATGAAGCAGAACATTGTGGTCAATCGTCAAAGGAATTCGACTGGTTGCGTATCCACCGAAGGTAACAAGGCCGATCAGGTCGTCCTGCCTTTTTTCGATAAATTTGGCAAAAGTCTCCTTTACTACATCAAGCCGGGTTAGATGTTTCTGTTTTGTTGAGAAATCGAGCGCATCCATGGAACCCGATGCGTCAACCACCATTTCAATGGCAATCGCATTTGTTTTGCGGGTTGTTTTCGACAGTACATTCTGCGGCCGTGCCAGGGCGATGATGGATAATCCAATGCCGGTCAATAACAACAATGGTATGAATGACCGAATAAACGTATGCAGAGATCGATGAGACTGTGGCAGGCGGTGAGTTGGCGCAAAGATCGTGGCTTTGGTGATGCGTTTTGCGAGTACAGCCCAGACGGCTAATCCAAAGGGAATAAGAAGGAGAAAATAATATGGGTTTGCAAACTTAAACATGAGTTGTTTCCCGTTGTTGAGTTTCCTGTTCGTCGGTTTCAATGTAGTCCCTGGCAGTTGCCAGCGCCTGATCAATTGTCGGCTGGTCTGGTCGGAAAGCCGCGAATTTCACAAGATCGGCTTTCTGGAGAAAGTTTTTAAGTTTGAGTATCACCTCATGGCTGAATAGTGAATTTTCCATGACTGCGGATAGGAATTCTTCGGTTGTCTGCTCTGGTGCGCGAATGGAGTGTTCCCGTTCGATATACCGGCGTACGATCGTGGTTAATTCCATGTAGAAATTTTTGATCCGTTTCTTGGAAATCAGGTTCTTTGCAACAAGTTCAGCCAGTTCATACAATGCGCGTTCTCTGGGTGACATTTTGCGCCGGCGAATGGTTCGACGTATTCTCCTGCCGGCCCACCAGATAATGACGCCGATAAGAATGATCAGAATGGCAGTGAGAATCCATAACGCGACGGTTTTAGCGGACGGATGGATCCAGACAGGACCGATGATATCTTCAATGGTTCTCCCTGGTTTGTTCTTAACCAGCGGCAATAATTTAAAATATACAGGACGGGTCGCAAACCAGCTTTCAGCAGGAGGTTGGCGGCTTTTATCCACGGTTATGATGGCCATGGCCCCCAGTCGGTATTCGTCGGAAAGTTTCGGGGTCAGCCGGAAGCAGTGCTCACAGACAAGGCGTCCGTCTTTTTCAACAGTCTCCTTGTCAAAGGATCCGCTCAGCGTGAGCCCTGTGAGTCTGTCCTGGATGGATGGTAACCGTACGTCCATTGAGGAAAGCGCGGATGTTTTAATGGTCAACAGGACGTCGCGATCCAGGTGAATGCTGGATGGCT
>CAZBGF010000413.1:0-2346 GCA_964491255.1 uncultured Verrucomicrobiota bacterium | reverse complement strand
AAAATACGATGTGCTGATAATCGGTGCGTACAGCATGGGGCCGGAACTGCTGTAATCAGGAGAGAGTATCCGCGCCTGGCTTGAAAACGGCGGCAGACTGCTCTCGTTTGAACAGATACTTCCCGGTATTATCCCGTATTTGCCGCGGATGCAGGTGGTGAAGAACTACCCGAACATTGGAGCGGATATCATCACGATAACTCATCCCGCGTTCAATGGACTGACGGCGGAGAATTTCTTCCGCTGGAATGGAGATGTCCCGGGTGTCGGCGATCGTAGTCCGGGTGCGATCTTCCGATGCGGGATCAAACCTTTGAACAAGACAATGGTCGCGGTTGGAGGTGTTGGCGTGGCCAGGAACTCGCTTTACGCGCTGGCAATGATGCTTTCGGATGTCAAGGTGGGTAAAGGCATAGCAACACTGAATCAGCTTGAGGCAACCTGCCGTTACGGCAATGACTCGGCAGCGACAAAATACATCCAGAATCTGCTCAAATACGTATTCTCGGATGAGACGAAATATTCGACTCCTCTTGAATCGTTCAAGCTTGACAAGGTCGATCTCAACAGGTGCGGATTGGTGGATATCGGCAGTGGTAAGCGCGAAACCGTAAAAGGTATATGCTTTCATGTACCGGAAAAAGCCGTCAAACCTGAGATTAATCGATCCATCGGCATACCGGTAACGAAAAACGTGTTTTATGATCCGGAATACGAAGCTAAATATGAGAAGACCCATACCGATGAAGGCGGCCTGCAGCATGATTATATTGATAAGATATATATCCTGCACGGATGTGAATCGACCGGTTCCGGAGAAAATATTGCATGCTACACCCTTCGCTATGCCGACGACTACACCGTGCGGTTGAAAGTTACGGGTGGAGCAAACATTGCGAGCGCTGATACCATTGGTGATCTGCCAATGGCGGTTAATGCCGGGAATGGACTGTTCCTGACGGTATGGGATAATCCGCATCCGGCCAAGAAAGTTAAATCTCTGGATGTCAGTTGTCTCGGTGGTAAAGGATTTGCCGTCAACGGAATCACCTGCAAGTTGATCAGACAAAGACTGCACCATTAACGGTAGTGTCAAAAGTTTTATGAAAGAATGAAAACAAGAAAGATCTCACCACGGAGACACAGAGACACGGAGAGTAGGTTCAAGAAATTTGCATAAAACCGGAATTTTATTCACCTTTCTTGAACGTTTATGTTTGGAGTAAGAAGAGATGATGGAATATGACGAGACTGATGTAAGTTATTGCCATAACGTCGTTTCCGTGTTCTCTGGAATACAAACTCTTGGCAAATATGGGGCCCTTCGTCTTCGAAGGGATCGCGGATTTGCCAAGAGTCTTGTCTCTTCTTTCTTCTCCGTGTCTCTGCGCCTCCGTGGTGAAAAAAGATCTTTGGGACAGGCTTTTAATATGGAAGACAGCTTGTTTTGTTGCAGGGCTATGTGATGTAGGGTGTTAGGCTAACGAAAGTCCGGAATATTTGACAGAATTTCATTAACTACCAGGAGGTCAAGGATGAACGAGCGCGAACGTTTCAAGGCTGTTGTCAATTTTGAAAAACCCGATTTCTGGCCTTTGATTACGGAAGGGGGACTTGGCTATGTCCATTCCAGTGGTCTTCCAAAACTCCATAGAGAAGGTCTTCCTGAAAAAGTAAACGATCTCAGCACCTGGTGCGAATACTGGGGGCAATCAACTTTTGACATTACCGGAGGAATCAGCGAGGGCACTCCTAAAGTCAAATCGGAAAAATGGGTTGAGGGTGATTTCGAGTTTATACGTTACGAAACAGGGGCTTTAACGCGTCAGATAATCAATAATGATACTACTTACAGCATGCCCGACTTCATGGAATTTCATGTGCGAGATCGCGCATCCTGGGAAAAATATAAAGTGTTCCTTACTCCGTCTTCGAAAGTTCCTGAGAGAATAGATGAAATGCGAGAAAAGTATAAAAATAGAACACGTCCCCTTAGAATCCACGCTGGCGGCACATGGGGAGTCGTTCGAGAATTTATGGGACCGGAAAAGGCGCTGCTTGGGATTTACGATGATCCTGACCTGATTCACGATATAATTAGTCATCTGCTTTGTATGCAGGAAGAATATATTTTTCCCGTAATTGAAGCGCTTCGTCCCGAGATCATCAGCATGTGGGAAGATTTCTGTTATAAGAACGGCATGCTTATCAGTCCTGACGCGTTCAGAGAATTCTGCGTTCCGTATTATCGAAAAGTCGCTGAAGTTGGACATGCTTGTGGTGTGGATCTTATGATTGTAGACTCCGATGGTAAGGTCAATGAGTTTCTGCCTCTACTTGAAGAAG
>CAZBGF010000412.1:0-2351 GCA_964491255.1 uncultured Verrucomicrobiota bacterium | reverse complement strand
TCTAATTAGGTCCGGCTACCGCCGGATAACTTTTTCTGTAGTCCAGTCCGGCTTAGCCGGAGACTGAGGGCGGCGGGGCCCTGTACTGTAGCGGCGTTTGTCTACTTCATGCCCCTTTTCATTTCCTTCACAGAGTCAACAACCGCATCAGCTAAATACTTTAGATCTTCGCGGCTGAAGTTATAAAGCGGCAGGTGTGTAAACCGCCGGTTAAAGACTTCTTCTGTGACCGGACATGTTTTCTCTATCGCCCGGGTATCATAACCAAGTTGCCGCATAATACTGAATTTATATAGCGGCGCGAAGTGCGGGATGTTGACAATACCCTTGTCCATGAGTTTCTTTTTCAGCGTTTGAATATCACCGCCGACCTTCTCTGGATCAATCTGCAACAGATAGAGATGATGCGAGCTTTTTATCTTGGCCGTATCGCAGGGCGGTGTAATAATACCATCCTCTTTGCTGAAACGGCTTGTCAGATATAAGGCTGCCTTCCCGCGCTTGGCTATTATACTTTTCAACCGTTTCATCTGCTGCAAAAGGCATATCGCCTGAATCTCAGTCGCCGAATGATTTCCCGGCGCAAACCAACCGCTTTTGCTCCTGAGAGCTACAGCATCATACAACCAATTCTTGATCTGGCGACTCATATCAATGCCAAGGAAACGGCTTTTTGCAAAATCCTTGCCAAACGGAGTGTTACTAACAAGGATACCCCCCTCGCCAAGCGCATTAATATTTTTTACCTCGTGGAAGCTGAAGGATCCGAAATGGCCAATAGCTCCTGCCATTTTGCCTTTATATACGCTGCCAAATGCATGCGCCGCGTCTTCGATTACCGTGATATCATGTTTACGAGCCATCTGCATGATTGGATCCATGTCCACTGGATACCCGCCGATATGCACAGGGATAATGACCTTTGTTTTTCGCGTAATTTTTTTCTTAACATCTTTCGGATCCATGTTGACGGTTCGCGGGTCGACATCGGCCAGCACCACTTTTGCGCCGATACTCAATGGATACGCAATTGTGGCGATAAACGTGATAGACGGGGCAATGACCTCGTCACCCGGCTTTAACCCGGCAAACTTATAAGCAATCTCAAAACCAGCAGTTGCATTGGTCACAAAAAGCGCATGTTTTGCTCGCAGCATTTTTGCTACTTCTTGCTCCAGCATCTGTACGTTGCTCCCAAGCGACAGCTTGCCAGCTGACATGGCCGAAGAGCGGAGCTTCTTAACTTCATTCATCACGCGCTTGAATTGCTCCGAATAGGCCTTGTTCTTACCAACAGCCGAAGGCAGAAGGAACTTAATAATCTCAAGCACATCCTGCTCATTTACCGGTTCGCCGACAGCAGCCCATGGGATACGTGCTACACCAGTGTCATACCTGAAATCTGAACTTACTTTTTTCTTTTTCTGCACCATTTTCTGATCCTTTCTGTTTGTAACTTTACTTAATTTTACCCCGATTCTCCATAACCTTGGCAACAGCCTCAATAATGTCGTCCATATCTTTTTCCGTTCCCAGAAACATGTTCTGCGGTAGCCAGATTGCCTCACTATTACACGCTCGCTCGGATACCGGGCATTTTTTTCCAAATCCGGCATAATCAATATCCGCGTGATACTGCGTACCTAATGGAAACGCGCCGTTGATAAACTTCTTATTCAGGAACATGGGGTTCTTATACAATGGGAACGTGTATCCGCCAAACGCGGGAATGCCTTCCGCTTCCAGAGCGGCAATAAATTTCGGGCGCGGAAGTCCAACGCTCTCCTCGTCGTAGCGGAACATGTATATATGATAACCATGCAGTGTTGCGCGTTCATCATGAACAAGCGGAGAAACACCGTCAATCCCGCTAAGCAGATTAGAGAGATAGCGAGCGCGTTCCTGACGATGTCTCGTCTGTTCATCCAGCCGTTTCAACTGACACAGGAGAATAGCCGCCTGGAATTCGGTGAGCCTGTAGTTCCAGCCCAGCCGATGGAACTCGTACCATGGACGTCCCACCTTACGCCCGGACCAGATCAAGGCTTCGGACTCAACCGCTATTTCGCGGTCATTGGTACACAGGATACCGCCTTCACCGGCTGTCATGTTCTTGGCCGCCTGGAAACTGAATGAACTGAACAATCCGAACGAACCCGCCTTCTTCCCTCTCCACTCACATCCATGAGCGTGCGCGGCATCTTCAATCACCGGGAGATCATGCTTTTCCGCGACAGCCATGATGCGGTCCATATCCACCATCTGCCCCCCGAAATGAACGACCATTATACCTCTGGTCCTGTCAGTTATAGCATCTTCCACGCACTCGGGATCAATATTGTACGTATCCG
>CAZBGF010000411.1:1132-2356 GCA_964491255.1 uncultured Verrucomicrobiota bacterium | reverse complement strand
CCAAACGGCATTCAAAAGCCGGTCCCTGCTTAATACTTCGTTGGGATGAGAGTAGAAGTATTTTAAAAGCCGGAGTTCCCTGTCTGAAATGTCAACAACTCTCTTGCCTTTTCTAATCCTGTATTGAATTGCATCGATTAGAACACTTCCAAAGGTAAAACTGTCAGGGGTTTTATCTTCCTGAACAACCGGTTTATTTCTTCTCATGGAGCGTCTCAAAACGGCCGAAATTCTTGCCAGAAGTTCATGAACGCCAAAAGGCTTTGTAATATAATCATCCGCCCCCAACTGTAACCCAACTACTTTGTCAATCTCTTCCCCTTTTGCCGTAAGTATGATAACCGGCACATCTTCGTTTTGGGAACGGATCTCCCTGCAAACATCATATCCGCTCTTGCCGGGCATCATGATATCTAATATCACAAGATCATATTTATCCTGTTCGAACATCTTGAGCGCTTGAATGCCATCAGCAGCCCCTGCAGCATGGTATCCTTCACTTTCAAGAGTATCTATGAGGCCTGTGCGGATATTGGAATCATCTTCTGCTACCAGGATACGTATTAAATTCATAACAGTTGCCTGTTGTCAGTTGTTTATGGTCTCTTGTCCGTTATCGAATAGATCAACGCTTGATAGTTCCATCATTAATGTTGATGAACTCGTAAAAAGGAATTTGGACAATAAAGCAGCTTCCCCCTCCTTCACGTGGCCTGTATAGCAGGTCACCGCCCATGTCACGCAAAAGCCTGCGCGAAATACTAAGCCCCAGCCCGGAGCCCGGTTTCCTGGCGGTCAATGAATCATCGACACGATGGAATTTTTTAAAAATACTGTCCCTGTGTGCAACCGGCACTCCGGGTCCCCTATCCGCAAACTGCAACTCACAATATTCATTACGAACTTTAAAGGCTATTGAAAGTTCTTTACCTTCAGCGGCATACTTTATCGCATTGTCCATCAGGTTCAGCAGGGCTTGCTCAATTGCGTCACGGTCAGTCCGCACCATAATTTCATCATCTTTGATATTTATGTTAAGTACCAGCCCTTCCTCTTGAATGCGTAGTTTTTGGGCCGATATAGTCTCATGAAGGAAACTCACCATTTCAAGATCTTCAAAATGATATTTCTTGCGGCCTTGTTCCAGGAGACTGAAATCCAGAACATTGTTCACAAGACGGGTAAGCCGCTGGCTTTCCGCTGTAATTACCTGAAGATATTGCT
>CAZBGF010000411.1:0-1122 GCA_964491255.1 uncultured Verrucomicrobiota bacterium | reverse complement strand
TCTTTTCCGGTTTTTTGATCCTGTCTTCGCTTAAAAGTTCGGCATACATACGAATACTCGTTAAAGGAGTTTTGAGTTCATGAGAAACATTTGAAACAAATGATGTTTTTTGTCTTGCATCTTTAAAATTTCGATGCGCCTGCCACAACAGCAAGGAACCTCCCATAACTATGGCGATTATAAAAATTGCAAGAAGAAGCCCGGAGAGGATTATAAATCCCTTCCCTGACCGGGTCATTATTTTTCCGTCGACAAAATAGACTGCCACCTGCCAGTGTGGCAAATATGGCGCAAGAGATACCGTGATATCAGGTCTGTTTCCATGTTCAAGCCCTGTTTTTCCCGCCTGATGCAATATGTTGCCATTGCCGTCAATAATAGCGTAAGTCATGCCTTCCGGAACCGACTCTGATAAAGGCAAATCGGTTATGAGCCTGGAAAGCAGGGTCATAACCTCGAGCTCCACTCCGTATACAATGTCTCCAGGCGCTTTCCTGACCCATCCCAGAATATATAGGTTGTTTGCCTCAAACCAGGGAATCCAGCCTGCACCATCAGGTGACGTTTTTTGAAAATCTTCATCAGCGTCCTGATACTCCCCGGCAGTCTGCCTGGCCATTTCAACGAGCTTTTGTCGCCCTGTTTTAAATTGCCGGATACGTTGGTTTTGAACCGGACCGGTTTGCTCTTCTTCTACTCCTGAAGCCTTCCAGGGAATGCGACCTGAAATAAGTGAACTATAGCGCAGGATAAATCTTTTCTCTTCAGATGTTGCAGAGCTTCCCGGTTTAGGTTTTTTTAAACCAACATTTTGATTCCATATGAAAGCGTTTCTGACAAGAGGATTGTGTTCTTCCCATGAAAAAAGTGTTTCTTCCAGCTTTTCTATGGGAATACGTTTTAGCGCTTCAGTAAGACCATCTTCCACAGCTTCGACAGTTAACTGTAAATTATCACTGATCGCATTCGCCCTATCCTGAGCTGATAGCCGTACTTGCAGGTTAATACGTCTCTGTTCGTTACGAAGCAGTTGAAATCCTGCTGCACCAACAACCAGAGTCGGCACAAGTAAGAGCAACCAAAAAACTATAATAGAACGTTTTTTCATAGGGCGACAAATTA
>CAZBGF010000410.1:0-2369 GCA_964491255.1 uncultured Verrucomicrobiota bacterium | reverse complement strand
GATTTTTTAAAATTTATTGTCCCAGCTCAACCTATTTATCCAAAATGCCAATATTGGCAAATCCGGTAAATAGTATAAGATCCATATAAAAATCAGCTTTTAACAACCCAATCAACCCGACCGGGCTAGGAAACGCCCGGCCGGTTATCGGGGCGTTCGCGCCGCTACGCGTCGCGAATGCGCGAGTTGACTTCGTCGAACGATTGGTCCACGCCGCTACGCGGCGCGAACCAACCGTTCGACCGGCAGAACCTCCTGCATAATCAGACGCTGCGCGTCCATTATACAGGAGAATCCGCCGGTCAACTCGCGCATTCTGCTTCCAAAAAGGAAAAACTTGAAGTAAGAGGCGCAACACAGTATAGTTACTGCAAGGCAAAAAGAAATTTATCAGAGGAGGTCTGAAATGATACAGTTAACCAGAATTACTTTCGATACTGATGTCATGGGAGGAAAGCCCTGCATTCGTAGCATGCGTGTAACTGTAGGGATGATCGTTGGTCTTGTCGCCTCGGGACACACCAAAAAGGAAATTTTGGAATTGTATCCCTACCTGGAAGCGAAAGACATTGACGAGGCACTTGCTTACGCTGCATGGCGTGTTGAAGAAATCGACGTTCCACTCGTTTTGGCATCGGCATGAAGCTGTTGATAGACATGAATCTTTCCCCGAAGTGGGTGTCCGTACTGAAAGAAGCTGGCTTTGAGGCGGCACACTGGTCCAGTATTGGCAGGCCGAACGCTCCAGATTATGAAATTATGACATATGCCAAGTCTAATGGATATGTCGTTTTCACGCATGATCTGGATTTTGGAAGCATACTTGCTGCCACGAAAGCGGATTGTCCAAGTGTAATTCAAATTCGCACCCAAAACGTAACTCCCGAATACCTCAGTTCGCTTGTAGTTTCAGCGCTTCACCAGTTTGAAAAGCATCTCGAAGGCGGCGCGATAGTCAATATTGATCAAAAGAAGCTGCGAGCCCGCATTCTTCCTTTACAGGCGTAATCAGAATTCCAAGGAGCAGAACAACGCTATTCACTCAGATGGGCAGGGTCGTGCGCTTTGAGTTTTTTACCAGTTTTTATGTTTACTTGCTATTAACAAAGGCCTGTTTGCCCTGCCCACTGGTGATGGCGGGCGTTATGTTTCTATGAATAATGTACAGATTTACATTTTCCAAGATCGAGTGGAAATCGTTAACCCCGGTGGTCTCCTTGCAGGAATGATAAAAGCTGACCTGGGAAAAAAGAGTATCCCTCGAAACCCGTTACTGTTTAGTATTCTTTACCGAATGAACGCGGCGAACATATTGGTTCGGGGATCAATCGTATCCATAGAGCATGCAAGGACTATTGAATTAAGGCCCCTATTGTTCAAGTTGAAGAAAACTGGATATCCCTTATCTTTCTACGCCCCGCAACAAAAAAAGATTTGACCGAGCAAGTTACCGAGCAAGTTACCGAGCAAGCTACTGAGCAAGTTATGTTAGATTATTGTAATGTTCCGCGATCATCAAAAGATATTATGAAACACCTGAATCTAAAACATCGAGAGCATTTTCGTTCAGAAATATTAAAACCACTTATTGAAAGTAAGAAGCTCTTGATGACAATCCCTGAAAAACCCAATAGTCCAAAACAAAAATATTATTCCAGCAACATGGAAGATGCCATATGAGTATATTTGGTGGTGACAAAGCAAATGAATTTATTTTCCAAAACGACATGATCAACCAACTCGTCGCCAATGGCTGGTTGCTGGGTACGCCGGAAAAATACAACCGTGAACTGGCATTGTATGAAGAGGATTTGTTGGGGTTTGTTAAAAAGGCTCAAGATGGCCAGTGGCAAAAATACCGTAAATTATATCTGGAGAATCCCGAGCAAAAGTTCCTGGTGTGATACGGGGTCGCCACTCTAACTATTTAGAACTATTAAAGAACGACCGTAAAATTATCCTTGCTTAGGCCCTATATCGAGCTTTTTAGGGGCAAAAAGAGCATTATTCACAGGAATCAATGGCGAGAGCGAAAAGACACTATATCCCGGGGCAGATATGGCATATCACCCACCGATGTCATAAAAGAGAGTTTTTGCTCAAGTTTGCAAAGGATCGTCGAAGATGGCTTCAGTGGCTTTTTGAAACGAAAAAACGCTATGGCTTGCCAATATTGAATTACGCTGTCACCTCGAATAATATTCATCTTCGAGAACCTTCAATTCCCTATGGGGCCCATTTTGGGGCCAAAAAGTGCGATTTAGGGCCTAAAAACACCTATTTCTGGGATGTTATTCCTTTGTAATCAATATGTGGCTCCTCACACGAATTTGTGGGTTTGTCTGAACTGATATTTTAATATTAGACAG
>CAZBGF010000409.1:0-2375 GCA_964491255.1 uncultured Verrucomicrobiota bacterium | reverse complement strand
AACGATGGCACCGGCAGAAAAATAAATTCAGCATCTTTTAGCGCTTCTTTAATATCAGTAGTAACCAGTTCTAAATTAGCCGTTCCGGTTAGAGGAAGAGAGCCGGTAACCTTAATGGTTCCTGTGCGTAAAACTTTCTGAATGTTATGGGCAAAAGAAGGCCTTTCATATAAAGTTACTTGATTTCCCCTCAAAGATAAATCAGCCGCCATCGCATGACCTCCATGCCCAGCGCCTAATACCGCTATTTTATTCAACTTTTTCCTCCTTTTTTTTCATCGTATTAAACTTCTTCAAAATAACTAAATTTCACAGAACAGCCGATATTCCTACGGTTGAGTCCCGCTTAATTTCTCAATCTGCGCATCGAGCCGGCGCGCTTTGGCCTCGTAATCCATCCACTGCGTCGGCGGGACCCATCCCATGGCCCGGCCATTCAATGATTTGATGTACTCGCAAACCTGTTTTGCTTTCAGTTTGGCCTCCTGACAACGGTTCAATAAGTCTTTCAGTGTCACGTCCGGCAAGGGATCGAGCGTCGGATGATAGGCGCGGAAAAAAGCCGCCGCTGCTTTCCAGTAGCCGGCCGCTGCGGCAAATTCCTCCACCTGCCGTTGCTCACGGTCATTTTCCGCCAGTGAACGCGCTTCGGCAACGCACCGGTCCAACGTCTCCTCGCCTAACTCGTCCATGAAATAGGCGATATTGAACCCATTGGGCAACAAACAGCCGCCCGGATTGGTCGGATCGTGAGTGAATTGCAAGTAGCGTGAGGCAGCCGTGCGGTCCCGTTCGATGCGCAGCATGGACTGATGAAACGAATCATACACCGGCCGCAATGCCTGACCGGCTTTTCCGAAAACGCCCAGCAGGTATTCATCCGTCAGTTTCGAGTGATCCACGGCATTCCACCAGCAACAGCGCGCATACGCCAGGTGATTTAAATTATATTGCTTGAACAGAAGCTCATGAGAGTACCCGCACAATCCATCTACACCGATTTCTTTAAACATCTGCATGTCGCGACAGTTCATTTCCGAAACCGGATACGGCAGGGCCTCTTGGCTCCCCATGCCATATAGATAAGGATACCACACAAAAACCTTACCCTTGTGATACGCCCGCCATTTAATGAGATTACGGTAAAAGAACCGGTTGACCGCGCAGCCATTCGAGGCAATTGGATGAGCCGCGCAGTGCCAGTAGATGTCAACTGTTGGAATAATATTATCATCCAGCGAAATGTCGCGCGGCGTGTAAAACAAGTCGGCATACGCGGTGTAGCCGACTATAATTTCCGGATACTCTTTCTTCACAGCCCGCGCCACGTGATTGATCAACCGGACATAGCGCCTGACCTTACTGCGGCTCTCTCCCTCCGGGCTTTTGAAATGGCCCACGGGCGCAAAGACATCATCGGGCGATTCGTCCATGGCCCGGCAGGCGTCGCACTCACACATCCCAATCCCGTCCATGGGTCCTAATCCAACTTTCTTAACTTCCGGATGGGTTTGAATGTAGTTGAGAAAATTTTTTGTCAATTCCGTCAACATGTCCTTGTTACTCGTGCAGATCGTAAGCTGGTTGCCGACGACGCGCTTGCCTTCTCTCAGCATGTACCATTCCGGATGCTTCTTAAAATAGAGTTCAGGGGGAAGAAAATAGAGCAAATTATGACAGTCCATGTCCATAAGAAGTCCACGCTTGCGAATGTGGGGAACCACATGCTTCCAATACCAGCTGTCCGTGCAGCAGTTGGCCGCGTCAACCCGCTCCTCACCCGTTTCCGGATCGAACGTCACATAACGCCCGTCCGGATTTGCCTTGTCATTCAACGCAAAGAACTGCACGTAGTTCAAGCCGTTCTTGGCCATCCAATCGATACGACCCAAGCTACTCTCCAGCGTATTCGCGTTGAGGCGTTGGCCCGCTACGTTCAGGTTCCGATACCAGAACCGGGGAGTCATACGCACGGGTGAGGGTGGAACCTCGATCGTTTCGCGTCCTGGAATATACTCACCGTCCGGCGCCAGGCCGCTGAAAAGACAGCCGCAATATCTCCGCAAAAATTCATAGACCCCATAAAGCACAGCCCGCGGGTTTCCGCCGCGAATCTGGAGCTCACCGTTTTCCATCGAAATCAGAAACCCTTCCTCGCCCAAATCGGTGCCCGGCGTCTCCAGCAAACGGATAACAGGCGCGTCTGAGTTCTCTTTCACAGACAGCTCAACACCGAGCACACGTCCCATATATTGACGCAGTTCATCTGCTGCAAATTGAACCGGCTCTGCAGCATTCTTTTTGACTTCAATTCGGGGCGGCGCCTCACGCGTGATCTTAAACATCATGTTTCCTTCCATTGTTATTGATTGTTT
>CAZBGF010000408.1:0-2375 GCA_964491255.1 uncultured Verrucomicrobiota bacterium | reverse complement strand
GGACCTTCTCTGCCGGCTACCGGCGAATACGCCTACGTAGACGCCTCTCAACCATACATTGCGACAGGCCACCCGGCAGCCGCTTTTGCACGTTTTTTTGCTTTCGAATCGCGTGAAAGAGCGTCTAAGGTAAAGCGCCGGTGAAAAGGAAAGGGAATACGTCCTTTCTGGTTTTGGGCTGCAGGGTCGTGTTGGGTGGTTGGGAATGGGCCCGGAAGGGGGATTTTCGCTGGAAAGGGGAGAGGCCATTACCCGTTTGAACGAATACTCTTTGATCGAACAGTTTCTTATTTTTCTACCAGGGCCCCTGACTGAAATTCTTGACAAAGTGCACCTTGTATTGTTTATAAGAGAGGTGGTTCAGGCATTTGACTTTTTTTGACGGAGGGATCTCTGGATTGTTGACTGGTTCAGTTTAGACCGGAGGTAGGGGCGGCCTCTATTGGGACCATGGTGCACAATTGTGCTGGCAGCCTTGTGTATTAGAATTTATTTCGGAAAATTCAACTGGGGGAAGTATTCATTAATCAAGCATCAATACAAGAAAGAGGGAGCTGTTATGAAGATATCACGGAGATCCTTTGTTAAGCTTTCAGCGGCAGGAATTGCTGCATCAACAATGGTTTCCCCCGCGCATATTTTTGCTTCTGTAGAGCGAATGTGGGCGGATCAAAAAGCGTTTGTCCCCGGTCTAGCCAGAGATAGGGCATTCATTAATCAAAAGGACGGAAATATCCTTGCTGCCGGATATCAGGTTCGCTGGTGGGCGGAAAAATTCGGGCTTCCCTTGTGTATCAACTATGCCCCTGATATTCGTCAAAACATCCAGAACTTCAAAGACGTTTTCAAGAAGTTCTATCCCAAGGGTGAAATCCGGTATGCAGTGAAAGCCAATACCCATCCCACCATCCTGTCCCTCGTCCAGGAAGAAGGTGCAGGTGCGGATGTGGCCTCCGGGAACGAAATGAGATGTGCCCTCCAGGCTAAAATCGATCCCAAGCATCTTGATGTTAATGGCAATTCTAAGCCGGACGAGCTAATTAGGCTGGCATTAAAAAATAAGATGCTCCTGGTAGCCGACAGTATTGAGGAATTTCTCCACATATCCGAGCTATCTAAACAGTATTCTTCGAAGCCCAGAGTGCTTTTGCGGACCGCGGGCTATAATCTTAAGAATGTGACTGACGAGGGTTCATTTACGGCTGGTAAGTGGTGTAAGTTTGGTGCCGATATCAAAGATCTGCCGCATTTTTATTCCCTGCTGCCCAAGCACCCCCATATGGATTTTCTCGGTTTCCATGTCCATATTGGCTCACAGATTACAGCGCTTGAACCTTATCTCATCGTGCTTGGTAAAATGATTGAATTTTCCAAAGCCCTGAATGAAAATGGCGGGAACTGCAGGATGATTAACATTGGCGGAGGATTCCCCGTCAGCTATTATGAAACCCTTGAAGAGTGGAATGAGGCCCTGGAGAGGATACGCAAAGGATATGAATTGGCACAAAAGGGTGACGATTCTAAAAGCTGGGTCTGGGGGGGCACTCCTGCCATGTTCATGGACCCGGCCACGGGGAAAATCGACATCAACGACTGGTCCGGGGAAAAATCTTATTCCGAATACCCGCAGCACCGTATGCTTGCGGCTATTTTTGCCGGCAACGTTAAGGTTGCTGGTAAAACCATGAAAACGACAGCGGCTTTAAAAAACATAGGTGAGCCTGTTTTTGTAATCGAGCCAGGCAGAAGTATAACTGAAACCAGCGGCGTCTTTTTAATGAAGATAACGGGTATAAGAAAAGTCAATGGGGACCATAATCTGATTGCGATGGACGCAGGAGCCGTTAATTATGACTGCGCGGTTGAAAAGGACTATTTGATGCGCCGCTGGACGCTTACCTCCCATATGGACCAAAAAGATACAAAACCTTTTGATGCTTTCGTTGCGGGACGGCTCTGCTATAATGGGGATATACTCAGCAGGGTTAAAATAAGATTGCCGAGAAAACCCAGAGAGGGTGATATTGTGCTGATATACAACACGGGTGCCTATGCTGCGCACTTCTACGCGGCCAATACCAACTCGTTCGCGAGGCCCGCCAGGGTCATATGCTATGAGGACGGCTCTGTTGCGTACATCAAAAAGGAAGATACCTACGACGAAATATTTTCGCAATAGGCCAGGAGGGTGCTGTTTGGTATTCCATTTATTTTCATTAACACTTCTGTTCTGAGCTTGGCAGCACATCCAGATAAGGCAAATGCCTCATCTGTCCTAAATTTAATAGAGGAGTCAAAAAATGAAGTGGATTATAATATGTCTATTAAGTTTTCTATTAGTTAGTTGCTCTGATAATGATAATTCCTCTAATAAT
>CAZBGF010000407.1:0-2376 GCA_964491255.1 uncultured Verrucomicrobiota bacterium | reverse complement strand
GTGACATCGAACCAAAAGGTTTCCGAATTCCAATCATGGAGGGATTTCTCACTCAGAAAGTTGTTGGCGAGGTTCGCCGCATTCTTGAAAATCCTGTGTATCGGAGTGAACTCGTCAATCATAACTACAGAGTCGCCGGCAGGTATTACAGCTATGATGTTTTGCGGCGATGTCTGCGCTTATTAATCGCTAATATCAGAGGCCATGAGGCGTGAAGCATGAAGAAAGTTATAAGTTATAAGTGAGCTAAAGTGACTAAAGTTAAATGAAGAAAGTTATAAATAGATGTCAGTGGTTAGTTGTCAGTAGTCAGTTGCAACGGACAACGGACCACGAACAACGGACAAACAAATTAGGCACTTCCGTTCGAACGATATGCGCTTCACGAAATACGAGATACGAATTGCTATGATTCATCATTTTTCCAGTGCAATAATGATTCAACTTCGGAAACGCTTTGAGCGGCTTTACGGACCGGCAGCAGACCTCTGTCTCGAACGATTGGCTATGATGGTTGGCCGGTATGGAATCGGGTTTGATTTGTCACAGCCGCACATGCGATGGGATCAGAGGCAAACCGTTTTGATCACATACGGCGATATGATCCGCACTGCTGATGAAAAGCCGTTAGTGACGCTAAAGCGTTTTGCGGATGAGCATTTAAAGGGTGCGTTGAGTACGATCCATCTGCTCCCGTTTTTTCCATATTCATCTGATGATGGTTTTTCGGTGATCCATTTTCGTACTGTTAATCCCGAATTTGGTGCTTGGGACGATGTGCAGAGGCTGGGCAAGTGTTTTCGGTTGATGTTTGATCTGGTCTTAAACCATGTGTCCCGTGAGAGCGGCTGGTTTCGAGATTATCAATTGAATACAGCGCCTGGCCGTGATTATTTTATAGAAGTTGATCCTTCCGCCGACCTTTCATCTGTTGTGCGGCCTCGCAGTTCTCAGTTGTTGATGTCCGTTAATACAGCGTCTGGGCTTCGTCACGTGTGGACCACGTTCAGTTCGGACCAGGTGGATTTAAATTACAGCAATCCAGACGTCCTTTTCGAGATGCTGGATATTCTCCTGTTTTATGTGTCCATGGGTGCACGGGTCATTCGTCTGGATGCGATTGCCTATGTTTGGAAAAAAATTGGGACCAAAAGTATTCATCTGACCGAAACACATGAACTGGTTAAACTTTTCAGGGATGTTCTGGAAGTAGTGTCGCCGGATGTAACATTACTGACGGAAACGAATGTTCCGCACCTGGAGAATATAAGTTATTTTGGAAACAGTGACGAGGCTCACATGGTCTATCAATTCAGCCTGCCGCCATTGCTTCTTTATACGTTTTTAAGCGGAAACGCGTGCTATTTGACGAAATGGGCGGAGTCCCTGGCTGACCCGCCGCCAGGTTGTTACTTTTTGAATTTTACGGCTTCTCATGACGGCATTGGTATTCGTCCTTTGGAAGGATTATTGCCGGACGAAGATATTCAGGAGCTTGTGAGACAGGTTCGTAAGCGTGGTTGTCGAATTTCGACAAGGCGGAGTGGTGACGGCACTGATAAACCCTACGAGCTGAACATCACGTATTTCGATGCGCTTTCAGTTCCTGAGGGTACTCCACAGGAATTTCACATTTCCAGGTTTCTCTGTTCGCAGATGATTGTGCTGGCTATGAAAGGCATTCCAGCGGTCTATTTTAACAGCCTGGTCGCAGCTGCGAATGACTATGTTCTTGCTGAGCAGACTGGTCATGCAAGATCTCTTAACCGCACAAAATGGGATGAGTCCGATCTCATGGCAAAGTTGAATGATTCTTCCACCTGTGCATCAAAGGTGTTCAATGAATACCTTCGAATATTACGAATCCGAACTAAGCACACATCATTTCATCCTGATGGAGAACAACGGGTGCTTGATTTTGGAGACCACGTGTTTTCGATAGAGCGGGTAGCTCCGGATGAAAGTGAAAGAATCCTCGCAATTCATAATGTCAGCGCCGATGCAGTCACGATTTTGGCTGAACGATTAACAGCCAGCGGTTTTGAACCGGGTGTTGGCTCAAATTTGATCGGCGATCAGGCTGTGTATGATTCAGAAGGTAATGTTATTCTTGGGCCTTATGAGAGTGCATGGTTGTGTTTCTCTTGAACGGACATATATATTAGATTCCTGCAAAATTGCTTTTGCAGGAGCAGAAGTCAGTAGTCAGGATTCAGCAGTCAGAATATTAACTATTTGAGTGGAAACGTGTTATGTTTATTTATTCTGAATTCTGTCTCCTGTATTTTTTTCTGCAAAATTTCGTTATTTCGCAGAAGTCTAGACACATATATTTGAAAGGAGTTTTCAATGGCTGTTATTGATATTCAGGAAATC
>CAZBGF010000406.1:0-2380 GCA_964491255.1 uncultured Verrucomicrobiota bacterium | reverse complement strand
CCATGAAAATAGCGCGGCGATTCCCTGGCCGACCCGAGCGTCGTCTCGGGCAGGCATCGCCGTGAACAGGGAAACAACCATAAATTCAGTCCCGTATGGTACGACTGACAACATAGACCTGAGCAGTTACAAAAATAAAATCTATCATGAAAGAACAATTTACACCTGACTTGAACAAAAAAGATCCTGAATTGGACATGAGCTTGAGACCAGGCAAGTTTCAGGATTTCATCGGGCAGACTAAAGTTAAAGAACGATTAGAGCTGTTTGTGGAAGCCGCTCGTGGACGGAACGACGTCCTGGATCATGTCCTGTTCTCGGGTCCGCCCGGTCTTGGCAAAACCACACTGGCGTATATTCTGGCCAATGCTATGGGTGTAAATATAAAAGCCACCTCGGGACCAATTATTGACAAACCCGGTGACCTTGCAGGTCTTCTCACGAGCGCGGAACGAGGGGATATTGTGTTTATTGATGAAATCCATCGTCTTCAAAAATCGGTTGAGGAATATCTCTATTCCGCGATGGAAGATTTTATGATTGATATCATTATTGATCAAGGGCCTCACGCCAAATCGCTTCGAATCGATTTGAATCCATTTACCTTGATTGGATCAACCACACGAAGCGGACTGCTGTCAGCTCCGTTACGTTCCCGGTTCGGATTGAACAGTCGCCTGGATTATTATAACGCCGAAGAGTTAAAATCAATTATTAAGCGTTCAGCCGGTATTTTAAATGTAGATATTAATGATAAAGGCGCAGATGAGGTTTCAAGACGCGCGCGTGGAACGCCCAGAATTGCCAACAATCTACTGCGACGTGTACGGGATTACGCCCAGGTCAAAGCCGACAATAAGATTGATCGAGCGATTGCTGACCAGGCGCTATCGTTGCTGGAAATTGATTGTTATGGTCTGGATGAAATGGATAAGCGTATTATCGAAACATTGATCCATAAATTTGCAGGAGGTCCTGTTGGACTGAACTCGCTGGCTGTATCCGTTAGTGAGGAGCCTGACACGATCGAAGAAGTCTATGAGCCTTATTTAATCCAGCAAGGCTACTTAAAGCGCACCTCGAAGGGGAGGATGGCTACTGATCTTTGTTATCAGCGTATGGGTCTTAAAACGCATGACCGGAAGGACAAGCTGTTATAACGTTTTAGTTTTCAGGCACAAAGGCACATAGGCACAAAGTTCATGAAACTATTTGTTACTTAACTTATAACTTATAGTTACCTTAACTTTTTAGTCAAACTGCTGATTATTCGCTCTTTTTCTTCAACCGTGAAACGTGACGTCTCTCCAGATAATGCCCTCGCCCGGCTTCACCTGACAATACAACTCCATCAGACGTTGTCTCATTAATACTGATGATTCTGATTCGTCCGATGATCTTGCCCGGCGTCCGGCCAATCACATTTCCCGTGTTTGGATCCGTGACAGGGTGGCTTTCCTCGCGGACATCAAATATATCACCTTCATTGAGATTAACGTTTCTACCGCCGTTAACCACAACATAGTCTGGAAGCGCTGCGGCAATTCGGGGTTTCCAAATGTCAAAAGGGATTTTCTGAATGATCAGGAAAACAGCTTGACGAATTGCTTCCCGTGTGGCTTTGCCAATTGGTGATTTGAAAAAGACCTCACCTCCGAACGAGGTATTGTTATAATCAAATTTAACCCATTTGGACGACGCTTTGGCATCGCCTTCCGCGGGAATAGAACAGAGAATTTCGCCGGTTTCAACATCTATAATAGATAGGTTAATCATGACCGTGGCGCATGCGCCGCGGATTCCTGCGCCAGCCTTGGATGACCGGAACCATGCGGAAGCGCTTTTTGTCTGATTGAAATCAGCGATCACGCCGCGGATAAGGTACCGGGCGTTTTTCAACTGGCCGTGTTCCACGCTGTTTTCCTTCCGAAAAAGGTCGCGACCCTGCCTCATAATTTTGCTAACAACCGTATTAAGCTGTCGCCGATCAACAACAATCACCCGGTCTGTAGCCAACAGCTCTGAGACAAGCAAATCGGGAATACCACGGCCCAATTTCCATTGGCCTGAAAAACCTGTTTCGTTTGCAAAATCGGTTACGGCCACAACAGGCTTTATGGCGTTTTCCGGCATTGGTGGAAATTTGTGTGATAACGTACCGCAACCCGATAAAACAAAAACAAATGCCAGCATAAAGATTGATGAACGGCATCCTGATTTTCCAGATTGAATCATCGCATTCTCAGTATCTATTTAGAGCTTACTCGAAAAGCCTTTTAACCGCGGATTACGCGGATTTTCGCGGATAAAGATCAAGAATTTCGTAAATAATTGATAGCAAAATGGTAAATATAAAACACATTTATTCTTTTTTCTCTTT
>CAZBGF010000405.1:0-2383 GCA_964491255.1 uncultured Verrucomicrobiota bacterium | reverse complement strand
TGGGAGTATCGGAGTGTGGGAGTAACTCTGAAGTGCCTTTGGCTCTGAATAGGTTCATGCCATAGGCAGACCCCGCAAGGCGGGTAACTGCACAGGAGTCAGAATTCAGCATTTTGAATACCTGAGTAGTAACGAGTAGAAAACATGGAGAAACCGCTTCGAATTGATGTGATCACGATATTCCCCGCCATGCTAGATGGAATTCTCGGCGAAAGTATACTGAAACGCGCCGAAACTATGGATGCGGTGCGATATCAGATTGTTAATCTCAGAAATTTTACAACAGACCGGCACAAAACCGTGGATGACCGTCCCTATGGCGGCGGACCAGGAATGATCATGAAGCCGGAACCATTGTTCAAAGCGGTCGAAACATTGCAGACACCGGGCGCCAGAATTATTCTCATGACCCCGCAAGGGCGGCGGTTTGAACAAGCCATTGCGGAGAATCTGGCGCAAGCGTCTCACTTAATTTTTTTATGTGGTCACTATGAGGGAGTAGATGAACGTGTCGGTCAGGCACTGGCTACGGATGAGATTTCTATTGGCGATTACATTTTAACCAATGGAACGCTGGCCGCCGTTGTGGTGATTGATAGTGTTGTTCGTCTATTGCCGAATGTACTGGGAAATGAACACGCAACGGAGGATGAATCATTCAATCATAACCAGTTGGAATATCCACAGTACACACGGCCTGAAACGTTCAGATCCATGAATGTTCCCGATGTGCTGCTCTCGGGCGACCATGCTAAAATCAGACGCTGGCGGGAAGAACAGGCTCGACGCCGAACAACTGAACGAAGGCCGGACTTGCCGAACAAGGTTTGAACAGTTGCTATTTATCGGACATTATACTACATATTAAAACAGCAAGGAAATGCATTATCATGAAACATAGTATTCTCGAGAAAATCAATCAAACCAGTCTGAGGCAGGATGGCGCCCCTTTATTTGCAGTGGGCGATACGGTTAAGGTGTCGGTGAAAATCAAGGAAGGCGAAAAGGAACGTGTTCAATCATTTTCCGGCACTGTTATCGCTCGAAAAGGAAGTGGCGCCACAGAAACTTTTATTGTTCGGCGCGTATCGCATGGCGAAGGAGTCGAACAAGTGTTTCCGGTTCATTCGCCGAATATTGTCAAGGTAGAAGTGGTAAATTCGTTTGAGGTCAGACGGGCAAAGTTATACTATCTTCGAGACCGGATCGGAAAAGCGGCTCGCTTGAAATCAAAAAAGAGAAAAATTAGGAAGCAATAGAATTGCTCCAATTCGAACGTCAACTATGGTCCAGCGGATATCACCGTCTGGCTGGTGTCGATGAAGCAGGACGAGGCCCATTGGCAGGGCCTGTTGTGGCTGCAGCTGTCATTTTCCCCACATCCTTTATTGAAAAAGAAGCCTCCGGCCTTTTTACGGGTTTGACTGATTCCAAAAAGTTAACCGAACGCCAGAGGAATCGTTTCTTCGCTTTATTAACATCATCTCCCATGGTCGAAATCGGAGTCGGCTTTGGCGACGTTTCGGAAATAGACGCCATCAATATTCTACGTTCGACCCATAAAGCCATGGCACGGGCATTACATGATCTGCCAATGCTTCCTGACTATGCGCTGATTGACGGATTACCTGTTCCGAACCTGCCCTGTCCTTCCAAGTCTATTGTGAAAGGGGATTCGAAAAGTATTTCAATCGCCGCGGCAAGCATCGTAGCCAAGGTGACCCGCGATCAATGGATGAAAGAATTGGATAGGAAACATCCGGAATACGGATTTAAACGTCACAAAGGCTACGGCACAGCCGCTCATATTCAGGCTCTTATCGACCATGGTCCAATGAATCAGCATCGACATTCATTCAGACCTGTACGGGATATTGATGAAATAAGACTGAGAGCTTCTGATTCAGACAGGAAACAGATGACGGAGGACAGATGACGGATGGCGGATGACAGAGGCCAGCGAGATACGAGCATTGCAAGCATGTGGAAAAGAATGATTAAACTTAAACCAAAAGCATTGGCCCAGCACATCAAGGTTGGATTATGGGGCGAACAGCAGACGGAACGTTTTTTAAAAAGAAAAGGTTACAGGATTCTCGGGCGGCGCGTCCGTATCGGAATCCGTGATGAATTGGATCTGGTGGCGCGGGATGGTGATGTGCTTGTTTTTGTTGAAGTGAAAACCCGAAAAAACGAAGATTTTGGCCGTCCGGTCAAGTCCATAAATCGAAAAAAGCGGCATTCGCTCTCGCGCGCCGCGGTGCGCTATCTGAAAAATCTTAAAAATGCACACGTCTGTTTTCGTTTTGATGTTGTCGAAGTCATTGGCTCACCCCATGAAACACAGCGTGAAATTCGGCATATCGAAAATGCGTTTCACCTT
>CAZBGF010000404.1:0-2389 GCA_964491255.1 uncultured Verrucomicrobiota bacterium | reverse complement strand
CAGGTTGAGAGCCCATGTATAAAGACCGGCGTAGAACCGGTTAAAGACAGGATTTGTTCCGTGATGCCGGCAATCATATGTCCAGACTTCTGCGCCCGTTTTATGCGCTAATTCCTGAAGTTCAGGGTCAATGCCGCCATTATGAACTACCCACACATCCAGGTCCTTTGCAAAAAAGCAAGCTGAGTCTTTGCTAATCGCTGTTATAATGCGCAGTTCCGGCCTTAGCGTCTGAAGATTCCGGAATCCCTTGATACAACCCTCTCCGCGTTCCCCTTCATAAGAAGGCTCATCAGGCCCATAATATAAAAGTTCCGGCCAGCCGCGCTCTTTGTAAGCCTCCCGAAGCTCAAGAGCAAAGTGTTTCTTATCCTTGGGCAATGAGGTTGAAAGCATCATCACAGGAATATTACTGTGAAGAAGCCCCGTCTTGAGGAGACTATCAATTTTTGCGGTCAATCTTTTACCATCTAAGTTGAGATTACCCGAGTCATCATGCAGTTTTTCATAAACATAAAGGCTTGCGCTTGTCATTCCATGTCTTACCATGTCCTGATAGTACTCTTTCAGCATCCACTCCTTGCGATACGGCTCAGGCAGATGCTTACCGAAATCACGAAAATACATCCCATAAGCAATATCTGTCCTGTCTAAACTGAGAGGAAGAACTTCTATTGTAAATGGAAGCTTAAATATCTGACCGCCTGGGTCTTTATTAACAATCTCACGTTCATGCACCACCAGCCACAATAATCCTTCATAGGTGCCTGGTTTTGCATTTTTTGGGACGCGAACATTTATCCAGAAGACAGTGTTCTTTCCCTTTTCAATACGGCTGGTTGCCTGAAGCGGCAGCCAAGTTGGAATCCCTAATCTGCGGCTTCCTTTGACAGGAGGGGGCGGGACAGACCTATCCTGAAACTTAACGGTCATAATCTCAAGCGGAAACTCTGACTTCTTAATCCAGAGTCCTGCACTACCTAAGTCACGTAAGCCCCATATCCCTAAAACCAGAGGTTCGTCTGCCCCGGCTATTGTCCTGCAGACAAGCTCTCTGGAAATATCTTGTTTCAATGGCGGTTCTTTCTCAAAAAATGGTGTTGTATAGTCACCATGCCAAACAGCAAAACCATTGGAGCGATCCTCGGATGTAAATTTCGGAGATACTTGCAGCTTGGGTAAAACTTTAAGAAGCTCTCTGTCGCTCACAACTGTTTTCTCTTCTGCTCCTGATAGAACAGATGCGCCTAAAAGCAAAACAGAAAGAGACGTTACCACTAACCTTCTTTTAAAATTCATTGTTAATTCCCTCCGTTATTTTTTCTCTATTTTACAGCATTGAAAATCGTCAATCCAGGCCGTTCCTTCACTCATGTCATTGTAAAAGAAAAACTCTATCATGAACCGTGCTGTATCATCCTCACATTTTGTGGTTACCGAGAGCTCCTGCCACTTATCACCTGTCTGTTTTATACCGCGCGCTCCGCTTTGATGCCGGAGCCATTTGCCGTTCTTGTCAAAGGCAGTGAAGATTATATGCACGGCGCCTGTCTTTACCTTAGCCTGATAATGCACTTTTGCCCTGTACATTGTCCCTGGTTCAGCATCAAAGCGCTGACGCAACGATACTATTGAGCCTTTCTTTGGGTTTTTTGTAAGACGGACACAGCTCTTTCCTGAATACGCTTTTGTAGTATCAATGGCTATGCCTTTCGGATCAACGGTATAGTTTTCAGGCAGATACTTCCCGTCAGCCTTCCAGCCGTCGGGAATTCCGTCCGCATCGATTTCGATCTCAAGACCGGAGTTGGTCAAGATGTTGGCGCCGACCGGTTCCTCACCGCTCACAACAAGTTTTTCCGGATGAGACATCAGTTCCTTGAATTCAGTAAGTGCCAGCCTTCCCGGGCTGACAGGCGTCCTGTGTATCCGGGAGACACCGAGTTCTTCCATCAGGCTAAAGAAACGCTCGAATGCGGGCTGACGCAGAGGACTGTTAGCGAGCGTAAAGCAGAGTATCGCCAAATCCGGGCTCAGCCGCGCCATCTCAATACGTCGCAGGAACGTCTCATCGTCTTTCACCTTGCCCAGGGCGCTCTTGAAAAGAGCGTTCATCTTCCGGAGAACCGACATTTTGATCTTGGGTGAAAAACTTGCGCTCTGATGCACACCGGGATAGGAGTTGAATGTCGAACCAAGTGTCTTTTCGTAGGAACCGATTGATTCAACCAGTAATGCGTACTTAGCCATTTCCACGGCTGCGGGTCCATAGTAAGCGTCGCAGAAATCGCGGACGCCATCCTGCCAGTTAAAATCAACATCCCACAGCAGGCGGGCAGCAAGATACGCCTTCAGGTGAATCAACTGCACAGGAATGATTTCGTAGCCG
>CAZBGF010000403.1:0-2395 GCA_964491255.1 uncultured Verrucomicrobiota bacterium | reverse complement strand
AGAAAGAATTGGAGACAAATAGCAATAGTCTTCATGAAACCAATACTGCATTAAATGTCCTGCTAAAAAAGAGGCAGAAAGATGAAGCAGAGCTTGAAAAAAGGCTGGTTGGCAATGTACGAGAATTGGTTATGCCCTATCTAAGAAAAATGAAAAAGGGGAGTTTGGACGCCCAACAGAAGACCTGCTTAAGTATCGTTGAATCCAACCTGAAGGATATCCTTTCCCCGCTTTTACGGAAACTGTCCATTGAATACTCCGGCCTCACACCAAGAGAAATCCAGGTTGCTACGCTGGTAAAAGAGGGCAAAACCTCCAAGGAAATAGCCCAATTGCTTGATTCAACCAAGCGGGCCATTGAATTTCACCGAAACAGTCTCAGAAATAAACTGGATCTAAAGAATAAGAAAGTCAACCTCAGATCCCACCTATTATCTCTTCGATAATATCAGGTTTTTAATGATATTAAGCTGATACATTTTTGATATTGACATTGGGAAATTCCGTGATACCATTCTTGAATAATATCGCCTTTCATCAAAACATATCCGGTGCTGGACATGACCGTCAACAAAGCCCATCTTACGGATTCTGTTCACAATCGACTTGGACTGCTCAAGTCCAACCGCACAATTGAATCTCTTCTTGAGCTCATGAAACAGAGGCTGGAGAATGGGGAGTCGATTCTCATCAGCCGATTTGGGAAATTCTGTGTAGAAAACAGAGCGAAGCTTTACATTTTCTGTACCAACGTGCCTCTATAACTTTAGGGAGGATTGTAGTTCAACCGTTATTTTTTCCCAATCGGTAACCTCGATTGGGAAAAAATTAAAAAACCCCTTCGCGCCTGCCCCGTAGCTCCGGGGGATGGTACTGGGGCACTTCGCATCTTGGCGGTTTACCCAGTTTAATTCCGAAGGACAGCACAGTTTACCCCGTAGGTTCGGGAAATCGTATTGGGGCTTATTTAACCGGGGTTCAATTCAAATAAGTAGCATAACACATGAACCTCAAATTCCTTAATTAAACTGACATAGCCAAAGCCAACTCCCGAGTGATCGGGAGACGGAAAGCCACGGGTCTTGAATAAAGAAAGCCGGGTTGCTTGTCGAATCGTAGCATACTTGTCCGCCGGTTTTGTGGCGGAGACCCGCTATCGGGGCCCAGTTGAATAGGGCCCCCAAGGGGAAATTCAACCGGGGCCTGCCCCGTTGAACAAATCATGCCAGGAAAAATAAACGAAAGGATTCTTAGAAGAAGATTCATAAGAAGACAGTCACAGAAGCCCCCCTATTCAACCGGGGCCGAGAGGCTACCTCTTTAATGTGGCAAAAGTGCAGTCCGGCTTTTAAGTTGGAAGCCATGCAGGGGGGCTTTGCACTTTCTGCACCAACGTTCCTCTGTAATTTTCATTTCATGCACATCTAAAAAGGCTCAAAATCCTAAGATAAGGTGGTCTTGTATTATGACATCTACAGTAAAACGAAGACTTCATATCGTGCCTATTCTGTTTGGGTTATTATTAATTCTCTTATATCCTCGCTACGTTTTTGCTGACGAAAATGACACTCCTTCAGGCGCATTTGTAGCAACGCTTGGGACTAAATACTCCGCCTATATTAATCCATCTGGTGATGAAGATTGGTTTAAATTTTACGTATCTGGACCAGGCGAAATTCACGTCTCATTCGAAGTACCCGCTGGTCTCGACTACGATATTGCGCTCCATAATTCGTCCGCCCCGTCGGGTTTTTTGACCAATTCAACGAATGGAGCAGGTGAAGACGAGACGATCGATTATACAGCCTCAAGTGGAGGATGGTACTACATTAAACATTACGGCTATGGTGGCGATTTCAGCGCCAGCGACAAATACTACACGACAGTCACGTTCACTGCTGGGAACACCTGTCCCACTCTTAGCATGACATCACCCTCCAGTAATGTCACAGTGACTCAAGGTCAAAGCGTTACCATATCATGGAACGGGACGGATCCTGATGATGCGGCGGTGGTCTCTATTGGATATGACCAGGACAACGTCTTTGATAATGGTAATCATACATGGTTGGCTCTAAGCCAGCCTGAGGACGGGAGCTATTCCTGGAACACAACTGGGGTCACTCCCGGAACGTACTATATTTTTGGAATGATCTATGATGGCGAATGCTCTGACGATGACTTTGCCAGCGGTACGGTAACAGTGCAACCCCTAAACGTTCCAACGCTTAATTTCGATTAGACCCGTGGCCCCTTTCAGGGGCCCTCTTGAGGCCACCCGCTATGCGGGTGGAGTGTCACTTCTTGGATCGTGTGTCTCATTTTCATTGACATATTCCGGGATGGGTGATTCCACCAGAGCAGAATGGGAATTTTGTAGCCTGTATGGAAAAGG
>CAZBGF010000402.1:0-2397 GCA_964491255.1 uncultured Verrucomicrobiota bacterium | reverse complement strand
TTTATGCTCCAATGTATCCTGCTTGCTATGGTTTCGTTATTGGTGTAGAAGCAACAAAGCAAAACGGAAATAACGCTGGATTTTCCAATTTTGATCCTTCGGGACCAATAGTTGCCGGAAATCCGTATGGTCATAATTATGAAATTAGAGCACCCGGAGTTGGAATTTATAGTACTTTCCCAAATGGAGGTTATCATTCATTATGCGGAACTTCAATGGCTTCCCCAATTGTAGCAGGCGCTGTAGCTCTAATGAAAAGTTATAATCCAGCACAATCTACAGAACAATTATTTGTCCGACTAATACAGGGAGCAAATAATGGAATGTTGGATATATTCAATAGCCTTGATTATGAATTAGTACCGGATTTACATTTTGTAGAATATACACTCGTGGATACTTTACCTGGTTGTGATGATGATGGTATTGCTGATGCTGGTGAAACTATTGAAATTTATTTGAATGTAAAGAATGCAGGAGGATGGGCTGATAGTGTTTGGACAAAATTACGATTTGGTGCTTATGAAGATACAACAGTTACCAATATTATAGACAGTACCAGTTATATTGGAGATATTTCTGCTTATGCAACTTTAACAGGTGAACTTTACCCATTTAGAATTGAAATTGATCCAGATGTGGCTAATAATAGAGAAATTGTTTTTGAATATGAAATAGGAGCTGCAAATCAAGATTCATTTACTGGTGAATTAATAATCACTGTGCAAAATGGGGAAGAATATTCAGGTATTTATTACAATACCGTGCATTTAAAACCTGAAAAATATTATATTATGACTGGTAACACAGTTTTTGATTCATTAATAATTGATCCAGGTACAACAATTAGATTGAACCCGGATGTTTCAATTCTAATAAATAATTATTTGAGCTGTATCGGTACTCCTGACTCAATGATAACATTTACACGGAATCAGAATTTAAATTGGGATGATGTAAAAATAATTAATGATAATCCAATAATAAAATATTGCATTGTAGAATATGCCAACCCTAGTAATTTTGAATCATTAATTGAAGGAGCTTCAGCTATTGAAAATTCTATTTTTAGATATTGTTCAGGATCAAATTGCCAGACGCTTTTCAATGATAATAGTGGTCAAATTAGGAATTGTGTATTTTCAAATAATCAAGCATGTTTTTCTCTAGTGTGGTATGGTGATGATATTTTTGAGAATAATTTGGTTGTACAAAATATAACCACTCTTTATGGTGCGATTAATAACCATGCTTTAAATAATTATCTTAGTAGAAATAATTGCATATTTGACAATTCACCAGGCAATTTTAGATTTATTGGCGATTGGAATGTTTACAAATTAGCACCTAATTATTTTGGTAATTTAGATTCTGTATATATAGAACAAAGTATAATAGACTATTTTGAAGATGGTAGTCTTCCTGTAGTAACAGGTGTTGATAGTGCATTAGCAGTTCCACCAGCAGAATGTCATGGAGTAGTCTGGAAAGTAGAAATAAATGATATACTAGTTAACAAATACGATAATCCATATAATTCTCCAACAGGCTTAGGAGTTGTTGGAGCAGAGACATTAAAATTTGATGTCTATTTCAACCGTGCAATGGATCCCGATTATGAACCATTTCTCACCTTTGGAGTTAGTGAACCTTATACACAAAAGATCGTCCATGATAATTCATCCTGGAGTGCGGATTCAACTGTTTGGACTGCATACTACGATGTCGGATTAGAAACAGGTGATGGTATTCAAACTGTTAGAGTTTACGGAGCCAGAGATATGGATCATTTTGAAATACCTATTGATGCTAATAGGTTCAAATTTGTCATTCAAGCAGCAGGTTCACAATCAATAGATTTCATAGCAACAGCAGGTATTGGCAAAGTAGATCTGGAATGGCCATTTGCAGAAACGAGTGATATTTTAGGCTACAATATGTATCGTTATGAAAATATCACTGATTCAACCTTCAGTGATACAACACTCATAAACACTGCATTAATTATCGATTCTACTTACACCGATTTTGAAGTTATACCAGATACAACTTATCATTATCTTTACAAAATTGTAGGAACAGACATGGTTGAGAGTGATTGCTCCAAGGTGGTTTCTGCAACGCCCTTTTCAGCAGCTAATGGCGATGCGAATGGAGATATGACAGTAAATGTTCTGGATATTACAACAATAGTAGCTTATATGCTTGATCAAGATCCACAGCCATTCCTTTTCGACGCAGCAGATGTAAATTATGATGGGTCAATAAATGTGTTGGATATTATTGGAGTTGTAAATATCATTCTTGGAAGTAAACCCATAACCTACGCATCCACAGAACCAGCTACGATACGGCTGAAAGATAACATGCTGGAATTGGAGAGTGCTGGCAATGTAG
>CAZBGF010000401.1:0-2398 GCA_964491255.1 uncultured Verrucomicrobiota bacterium | reverse complement strand
GCGGGGATAGAATTGAGCAAAAAAAGTTGATGTTTTTTATTGACCACTACAACATTTTGTGGTAGCGTTATAATTAAGTTAATATATTGTCCATATATGGTATGGGCGTTCAAAAGCAGAATTGACCGTTTTAGATTAGGCAAAGAGATGCGATTTGCACCCACATAGCTGAAATCGAGCGATCGAAGGAGCCAACGTCCATGGTGGACGCTGGCTCTTTTTTTTGGGAGATATTTATATGAAAAGGGCTCGGAATTGTGGACATTACAACCAACAGGCTGTAATGAGATGCCCGGCGGCTAGAACCCACCCGCGAATGGAGACCGAAAGTTGTGACGAGTCCCATTCGCTTTACGAACTATCGCAACAGAAAGGATAGGAACCATGCACAAGACTGGTGAAAAACCTGGTGTAGGCACATACAAGTGCACGAAGTGTGGCGCAACTCTTCGTCTGGATGACGCTGATGATACGTTACCTCCGTGCCCGAAGTGCTCGAACACAACGTTCTGGAAGAAGTAACTCCAACATCACAAGAAAGGAGAACAACAATGCCAAAATATATTAGGAATGCAGGAAAACAGTGGAAGACGTCTGAGGTCAGGCAGCTCAAGCAACTCGCAAAGGGTAATACGCCGACAAGAGTAATCGGACTGAAGCTAGGTAGGCCAGAGGGAGGCGTTCGTGCCAAGGCAAGTGAGGAGGACATCTCCCTTCGCCCATGGAATCAGTCGCCATATGGCACAAAGAAGTAGTATGGGAAGGCATCCCCATCAATCCGTTGATGGGGATGCAACATTTGAATCAAATCGTCTAATATTAATGTTAGCAAAGGAGAAAAATGAAACATACAGTTACTCTTGGTTTCACACTTATCATAACGCTCGTCATCCTGACCTGCTCCGGTTTGGCAGACGACAGTAACAAGGTCACATCCGTATTCAATCAGAACTGGCTGAAAGCCCTCGTATCAATCGAAGTGCTGAACGAAAAGGATCAAGAGAGTCCCATTGGATCTGGCTTTCTCGTTAGCACTCCAAACAACCATATTGCCCTCGTAACAGCAAAACACGTTGTGTTCGACGATAAAGGAAATGGCCCTCTCAGAAAAGGATTGGCTTACCGACTTAACAATAAGAAAGGCAAGAGTGTTCTCATATCAGAGAGTTATACAGCCAAACAGACAAAAAGCAAATGGATGCGGTCAAAAAAACATGATGTAGCTTGCAGGCTGATTGCGTGGCAAGACGAAGCCGACTTTCTGACAATTCCGTACTCTGTCTTTCTGCCGGAAGAGCAAATTCATCCAGGATCTCCCCTATTGATTATTGGTTTTCCTTTAGGCCTCCGTTCGAAAGAGTACACTACCCCCATTGTCCGCCGTGGCATGGTGGCAAGAGCTGACAGTGAAAACGTCATTGTAGACGCCTTTGTTTTCCCAGGCAACAGCGGAGGGCCTGTTGTCTATGAGCCAACCGTCCGATTTGGAAAAGGAATCTCAACATCAGTACTACAGGGCGATTGGCTTCTGGGCTTAGTTCTTTCAGAGATATCATACGTTGACACTGCCGTAAGTTTTCAAACAAAGAGACCGCGTGTGACCTTTGAAGACAATACTGGGCTTTGCAATGTTCTTCCGGCAGGCTTGATTCTTGAGTTGCTCAAGAGCCAGGCATTCGTTAAGATTGACACACGCAAGTAAAACACACCTCGAAGAAAAGAAGGGGCATCCCTCAAAATAAAAAATAAGAGATTTCCAGAGACTCATCTTGAGAACAGACCGAAAAAGAGATAAAATATCAACGTAAATTTAAAATGATACGAAAACATAAAGTTCCACCGCAGGTGGAGACAAATGTCTATATGCCTTGGAATAACAAAGATAATCCTGCAAAGGGGAAGAAATTCCAGGAGCTTGCATCCCGATTACTCGGCGAGCACTACGATGTTGTTTTTAAAACTGATAGTCCAATTGCCATAGGCCACCCCACGAAGGAACACAAGTTTGATCTTGTTTCTAACGATGGGAAATACGTTGGCGAGTGCAAGAATTACTCTTGGACGGAAACGGGTAACGTCCCAAGTGCCAAAATGGGGTTTTGTAACGAAGCAGCTTTCTATCTGTCGTTCCTCCCAAACAACATTACTCGATTTATAGTCATGAGGAAAGACATACACACCAAGAAAAATGAGACCTTGGCTGAATACTATTATCGGATCAACATGCACCTATTAGAGAATGTTTTCGTTATTGAAATCGATATGGCGACCGAAATAATAAGAAAGATCGGCACGCCTAATGGTGTATTGAATGGCGGAAGACGGGGTCAGCCCTGTATTTAGGATTCTGGTGAAAAACCCCCTGTTTTCGGGGTTGAAAATCTTACACGAAAATATG
>CAZBGF010000400.1:0-2399 GCA_964491255.1 uncultured Verrucomicrobiota bacterium | reverse complement strand
CTGTTGCTGATCGGCCAAGAATGACCGATCTCCTTGAAATTGTTACCGAAAATCTTCTGAAAATGAACCATGCCCATTTTTTTTATAATGCGTTTGTATTATTAGAACCAGCGCCACCGGGATCAGCCAGATTTGGGCCATCTGAACGATATTATCCGGATAATCGCCCAGGCCATAACTGTGAATAAACAGCAGGATGATTCCAACTATGCCTGGCAACAGTCGTTTTTCAAATATGGTTTGGGAAAACGTACAACGGAGCAACTGGGTGGCCAGTATCAACCACGCGGCAAGATGCAAAGCAAGTCCGGTCCATCCGAATTCAAACAGCAGTTTCAGCCAGAATTGGTGACAATGTGGGAACGGATCAAATACTGATTCCGGATAATCGGAACGATAATAAACATCAATAAAATTTCTTTTCCTATAGCCATATCCAAACCATGGACGCTGTTGGGCAAGTTCCAATGTATGGGTCCAGACTTTAGTGCGATCGGAAAAATTGGTCATGGTTGATTTATCCAGAAAACGGTCATTGACATGCTGGATATTGGATATTACAAGGACGCCAATGAGAATAATACCAAGAAACCACAATACCTTCCGTTTCCAGCCTGGAATGAGAAAACCTACACATGCGCAAGCAATGGCAAAGGCCGCCTGAGGTCCGCGGCAAGCTGCAATGAACTGGTACAACAGGCCAATCACCAATCCCGCAATACAACCCACGGCCGGCCAGAAACGCCGCCGCCATATCCAGAAGAAATAAAAAAAGACAAAGCAGGAAGCACCCGCCATTATACTGGCGACATTTGAATGATTAAGAATGAAAGGTCGGAACATATGCGCCTTAGCCATTATATCGTGACCCAGATGCATGTATAATCTCACCATATCGAAAGACAGAGTCAGGGCAATTACAACTGCACTGTAAAACAGCGCGGCCTGAATCCGGCGTTTCGTGTTGAAAATCACCGGGATGGCAAAAGCGCCGGCAAACACTTCCAGTAGTCGAGTAAAATCACGCATGGAGATGGAAGGGGAGACGGAAAACGGCAGCGTCAGGATCATGTGAATCAGAACGATGATAAACGCGATGCCCGCGGGCTGTTTCCAGGCAGCTGCCCCTCTGGAGGCTTTAAACAGCGCGAACAGGAAAGCGCCGTAAACCAGAATATCCTGAACAGCCTTAGACGAAAATGTCCAGATAATGATGCTGATGCCTGTCCAGAAGAGAAAGCGGACCACGGGGAATTGCTGAATCCGGTTTGCAAATAATTTCAGCCGTTTTGTCTGCATGGATTTAGTACTCCCTGTTCATCATGAATTGGGCAAGGGAAACCAGAAATTCCGTGTTGCCGTGGATTTGTTTAATTGCTGTGACTGCCTTATGAGAAAGTTCAGCGGCAAAGGATTTGGCTGTTTTCAGACCGTGTGCGGCAACATAAGTTATTTTATGATGTTGCCGATCATTTCCGGCGGTTTTACCTAATACGGCGGCTGACGATGTTTCATTCAGAATGTCATCAACGATTTGGAAGGCCAGCCCTATATTTGTTCCATAGAGAGTCAGCGCGTTAAGTTCATTATCTGCCGCGCCTGCAGATATGCCGCCCATACGGAGAGAAGCACGGAAAAGATCAGCTGTTTTGTGAAGATGAATGTATTCAACGATATCCGGGTCCGGTTGCTGTCCTTCGCTGGCCATATCCTCAACCTGGCCGCCGACAACTCCGCGACTGCCCGCGGCAAGAGCCAGTTCGAGACTGAGCTGATTAGACGGATATGGAGGAGGAGCCTGGATGTCGGCAAGTAATTCAAAAGCGAGGGTCAGGAGAGCATCGCCGGCCAGAATGGCATTGGCCTCGCCAAACACCTTGTGGCATGTGGGATGGCCACGCCTGAGATCATCGTTATCCATGCAGGGCAAATCATCATGAATCAAGGTGTAAGTATGAAGGACTTCAATTGCGATAGCGGGAATGACAGCTGATTCTGGGGTACCGCCCATTGCCTCGGCAGATGCCAGGCATAGCACAGGCCGAAGCCGTTTACCGCCGACAAACACGCTGTATCTCATTGCCTTGTGGAGCACAGATGGACGAGTCGTTTCAGTCGGCATATGGCTATCCAATGCCGCGTTAATGCATTGTTGTTTTTTCTCGAAATTCTTTTGGAAATCAGACATGACAGTTCCATTACTCGGTATTTTTATGTTTTAGTGTCTCATACTGGGAGTAAACCCCGCGTGTCCCTCTGGCCGCCCCGATCACCGATCAAGATCGGCTCCTACACGGAACCATGGTGTAGGAGCGCATCTCGTATGCGCGATTTCACCTATAAAAACTATTTTAGTGATGTCGGATGAACAGCCAAGCAAATAATGGATATTATTGTCT
>CAZBGF010000399.1:0-2404 GCA_964491255.1 uncultured Verrucomicrobiota bacterium | reverse complement strand
GTGATCGGGCAGGAATGCCCGACCTCCTTACAGTTGCCGCTCCTGCGGCCTAATTAAAAGATTAATTACGGAAAAAAAATGATAGAAGAGTATTCTCTAATAATCAATATCATTTCTATTATTGTCCTGCTTCTTATAGCGGCATGTTCAGCCATTGTGTTTAAACGTATCCGCTTCCCATATACCGTTGGACTGGTACTGGTCGGGATAGGTCTGAAGTTTTTAGCTGATCACATCAATGTGCTGGAGCCGATGCGGGATTTACATCTGACCCCAAATTTTATTTTATATATAATCATTCCCATTCTCGTGTTTGATGCCGCGGTATCTATTGACAGCCGGTTTCTCATTAAAAACCTGACACCGGTGCTCGTGCTGTCTGCTCCCGGTCTTATTATCTCAACGTTGATTGTAGGCGGATTGGTGGCGGTTTTTACTCCTCTTCCAATTGGCCCCGCAATGCTTTTCGGGGCTTTGATTTCAGCTACAGATCCTGTCGCGGTTATTTCCCTGTTCAAGGAATTGGGCGCCCCAAAACGACTTACGATGCTGGTGGACGGAGAAAGTCTATTCAATGATGCCACTGCTATTGTGGCCTTTAATATTATTTTCGGCATTGTAGCCTCAGGCGCATGGGGGATGATGGTTTTCCTGAAGGGATTAGAATCTTTTGTAGTTGTCTTTGTTGGCGGGGTTGTTGTCGGGGCTGTGATCGGGTATCTGATGATACGCATTATTACTCTTGCGAAAAATGATCCGTTGATCGAGATTGCTTTTTCAACAGTCGTTGCTTTTGCCGCTTTTACTGTGGCTAATTATTATCTGAAAGTTTCAGGTGTTATGGCTGTTGTTGGCGCTGGAGTTGTGGTCGGATGGTATGGTTTCACGCGGTTTACTCCTGAGACGAGGCAATATATCCATCAATTCTGGGAATACGCGGCTTTCGTTGCCAACAGTTTTATTTTTCTTTTGATTGGATTTTCTGAAGTGTCTCTCATTCAGGGTTTTGACCATTACAAGGGGCTTATGGTTTTTGTCATGTATACGATTGCGGCCGTTACACTTGCGCGCGCTGTTGTCGTCTATGGTCTGGTTCCTCTGGTTAACCGCTTGCCCGGAGCCGATCCGATTGATCGCCGCAACCAGACGGTGATATTTTGGGGTGGATTGAGAGGAGCTGTTCCACTTGCCCTGGCGTTAAGCCTGGCTAGTGATTTCGCGTACCGCCAGCTCGTTATGGAACTCACATTAGCTGTTGTTCTGTTCACACTGCTCGTCCAGGGAACAACCGTGAGCCGTCTGATTAAATGGTTTAAACTGGACACCCCGACCCTTGCTGAGAAAGCGGGACGCCTGCAGGCAATTCTGGCGGCTATGCGTGGAGGGCTTAAACGAATATCCTCCTTAGGAAAAATCGGGCACTTTCCGGCGAGTCTCATCCGGAAGATCAGTAATGACTACCATCACAAGGCATTAACCGCGGAGCAAGCTCTTACAGAGCTTCGCAAAGATCCAGCTTTTCTGACTACAGCTATACCGCAGATACTATGGTCGCAGGCTATTAACCTTGAACAGCAAACATGCCGAATGTTTTTTGAACGTGGTTTCATTTCCGAATCAGTCCTACAGGAATTTCAGTTCCAGTCAGACCTTCAAAAGGAACGTCTTGGACTAGGTGAAATCCCGCCTCGCCTGGTCGATGGAGAACCGATTATCCTGCGAATCCGGAACTGGGGTGTCAATATGGTGGATCGCCTGGCTCCAGGAAGCCGTTTTATCAGGAGTCATAGAATTCGAACTATTGCGGCCCGGTATGAAAAAAATATTTTCCGAATTGAAATGTGTAGACGTGTCATGGCTTCTCTCGATCACTTTGCTGAGCTATGCGAAGCTCAGCCATCGGTTGTGGCGAAATGCAGGCAATATTATGAAGAATACCATAATACCGCTTTGCAGGATCTGGAAACCCAGATAAAGCAATTCCCGCAATATGTGGATGTTGCAAGAACCCGAACTCTGTATCGAGTTGCACTTGACGGTGAGTTTGAGGCCGTTGAAGAATTTGCGTCAAGCGGCACTATTTCCGATAAGGATGTGTCTATCCTTCAGGGTGATATAGAGAATGCCCTTGAGATATTGGCTCAGCAGGAGAGCAAGGGTTAACAAAACGGTGCTGTCAAAAATAATATAAAAGAATGAAAGGCAAGAATCTCGCGCAGAGACGCAGAGGACGCAAAGATGAAGTCTTGTATTTTGAGCAATTCCTTGAGCCGCCGTCGTCACGACTATGGCGTGCCAAGGTGGAGGAATTGCTCAAAGATTTTCCCTGCGTGCAATCTGCAAGCAGGCAAAAGTCCTTAATCCGTTGGAGTTAAGTTGGTTATGCTGGCCGAAGGCCATGAGC
>CAZBGF010000398.1:0-2412 GCA_964491255.1 uncultured Verrucomicrobiota bacterium | reverse complement strand
GACACTTGCGGTATGCTTATACAGCTGCGTGTCTCACGCCTTGCATCTGCAGCACCCCGTATGTACGGGGCCAACTGCAAAATACCTTTTAGAACAGGCTCTATTTTACCCGACTGGTCCAAACACTGTTACGAACTCGAAACCGCCATGGACGTTTTGCATATTCTCCTGCATAATGAACTCCAACACGCGGACCGGTTTCAATCTGCCGCGGCCGGAAATGGCCCCCCTTCTCGATCCAGATTTCGTTGCCCGAAACACTGATGCCCGTATGACGCAAGTCAATCCCCAATGCTTTAGACAATACGCCGGGGCCTGATGTCAATGAATGATCAAGGCATTTTTTTCCTCGTCGCGCAAGCATAACGTCAATCCCATGGGTTGGTTCAATGGCACGAATCAAAATCGCATCCGGAATACCGTCTACATTGGTAATAATATTAAAAAGAGCATGTATTCCATAGCATAGATAAACATAAGCCCTTCCGCCGCGTCGGAACATCACATCTGTCCGCTTGGTCCTTCGGTTCCCATACGCATGCGAAGCCCGGTCATCAGTACCCTTATAAGCCTCTGTTTCAACGATCATCCCACCCGTTACGGCTTTGTTTTGCGTCCGTGTAAACACATATTGCCCAAGAAGTTCTCTGCTGATGCGAATGACATCCGGCCTCAGGAAAAAAGAGTCGTTCAGTTTTTTTCCAATCATATCTTTATCCTAATGTATCAAAGTTGATTCAAATTTTTATTTAAAGCTTATTGGTTGACGAATAAATAAAAAGAAAACCTAAAGGGGGTCAACTTTACATCCAGAGCCTGCCCGCCTGCCCGAGACGACTCGGGTCGGCCAGGGAGCGTCGGCCAAGGGGGGACAGGGAAAAACAAGATAAAAGGGAGAACTATTCAAAAAAAATCAGGAAGCCGACAACAACGGCTGCCCCAGGCAACTATCTGATATTCGAGATAAGGGTCATCAAAGGCATAAACATGGCAACCACAATAGTTCCTACCACAACCGCCAGAAATACAATGAGAACCGGCTCAATGATGGACGTCATAGCATCCACAGCAGCATCAACATCAGTATCATATGTATCCGCAATCTTCACGAGCATATCCGGCAACTTTCCTGTTTCTTCTCCCACGGTAATCATACTGACCACGATGGTCGGAAATACACCAGACACTTCCAGCGGAGCAGCCACTGTTTCCCCTTCCTTGACACTATCGTGAACAGACTGAATCGCACGCGAAACAACAGCATTGCCGGATGTTTCACGCACAATGGTCAATGCCTGCAAAATCTGAACTCCTGACGTCAATAATGTCCCGAGCGTCCGCGCAAAACGGGAAATACTTACTTTCACTATTAACGTTCCAAAAATCGGCATTTTCAATTTCAACGCATCTATCTGATAACGTCCGATGCGTGTTCGACCCAAAAACCTGAACAGGATAACAATTAACACAATAACGCCCACGATCACAGGGGAACGATGTATCATCACATCACTGACGCGCATAACCAACTGAGTCAACATAGGTAATGATGCACCTCCAAGAAGATCCTCAAATATTGAACTGAATTTCGGAATAATATAAACCATCAAAAACGACGTAATACCAAGGGCCATGACCATAACCACAACTGGATATACCATGGCGCCCTTGACTTTGGTCTTAATTTTTTCAGCCTTTTCAATAAATTCAGCCAGACGATTCAGAGTCACTTCAAGCACGCCGCCGATTTCACCTGCCTTAATCATATTGACAAATAATTTATCAAACACTTTCGGGTAATGATTCAGCGCTTCCGCGAACGTCCCCCCACTCTCCACGGTTTCACACATTTCATTGATTATATTTTTAAGCGTCGGATTTTTTTCCTGTTTTTGTAAAGTCTGTAATGCCCGCAAAAGCGGAACAGCCGCATCTATCAATGTGGATAACTGACGCGTAAACGCCATTAACTGCTTTTTCTTTACACGCGGACGTAAGAAAGAAGGCAAGGTGATTTGCTTGTTCAGGCCAGTTTTCTGTGACGGCTTTACAGATACGTGGTGTTTCGACGCCTTGCCCGACACTTCTGCAACATTGGATGGGAACAATCCCATTCCCTTAATCTTGACTAAAGCCGCAACCCTGTTGACTGCTTCGATCACCCCGTTTTTTTCTTTTCCCTGAGCATCTGAAGCAACATATTTAAATTTGGGCATCAGTGTTCTCCGCAAGCCAATGTAGAGTCAGAAAAACAACTTCATCGTTGGTTGAATTAATAGGACGCAGATTTTCGCAAGATATACGCAGATAATTAAGCATATCTTTAGATCCTATTGAATCTGCATCCAAAAAAATATGAATTCCTATACGGTCAAGTTATTTATCTGATACTACACTAAATACTTAAGAGGA
>CAZBGF010000397.1:0-2413 GCA_964491255.1 uncultured Verrucomicrobiota bacterium | reverse complement strand
AACGTGTAAAAGTAGAGCCTCCGCCTAGTGTGATTAACGGAATTAAAGCCTATGAAAACGGCAATATGCGTGCGGCAAAGCTGAACCTGGGCAAAGTCATGCTTCAGTATCAGGGGCTTGATGTTGAATGGGCCCGGAAAGGAATGGTTTATTTCGGACGTGCAAGTTTGTATGGAAAAGATTATAAAAAGGCGGAACATGCGTTCAATGCGTTTCTTGATGCTTATCCTGATCATCCGCTGATAATTGACGCCATGATAGGTCTGGCTGAAGTTGAGCAGTCAAAAAAGAATTGTGAAAAAGCCCTGGAGATTTTCAGGAAACTGGCGGAACCTTATGATAAACAGTTGAAACCGGGAAAAGCTCAGTTGCCATATGCCGCTGAAATCTATATGGGTATCGGCAAATGTATGGAGGAACAGAATGACACAGACGGGGCATTGAAATCCTACATCCGAATCATTGCGCTCTATCCAGCCGAAAAGTTTTATCCGGAAGCTTTATATAGGACTGCGAGAATTTTTACCGGCATGAACCAATGGGATAAAGCCGGGCGGTATCTGTCAGAATTAATTAATCGTTATCCTTCGACGGAATTCGCAAAACAGGGAATTAAAGAAAAAAAAGTAATTGAAAAGAAAAAGGCGGCTGAAAAGAAGAAAAATGAACAACCTGAACAATGAAACAACAAAAAAATTCTCAAGGAGAAAAATTATGCAGATAAAATTTATTTGGTACAGGTACATAATTATTGCGTTGACGTTCGGATGGTGTTTCGGAACAGGATTAGATTTTCTTTCCTCTCATGAATCCGGCCTCAGCCTGACGACACAGGCGCTGGCCCAGGATGAAAGCGCCGAAGTGGCCGAAGAAGAAGCTGCGATGGAAGGTGCGCCTTCAACATTCATGGATTACTGGAAACAGGGAGGGACTACGATGTGGCCGCTTCTTGGCTTGGCGATCTGGGCAACAGCTGTACTTATTGAATTGTTGCTTAAACTGCGCGTAAAATTATTCTGCCCTCCTGGTGTAATACAACAACTCGGCGATGCTATAACAGTCGGTGATTACCAGAAAGCCTGGAAACTTGGCATGGATAATCCATGTCCCCTGACCCATGTGTTCTGTCCGGCCATAGAAAAACTGCCGAAAGGACGTGATGCTGTTGAGGAAACAGCCGCGGAATCTACCTCAAATGTCAATAATATATATACAATCAAAAACTCCAATATCTCATTATGCGCGGCAATCGGGCCTTTGCTCGGATTGTTCGGAACGATTTCAGGAATGATCGGAGCTTTTAATGCCATGGCCTATGGCGGCGCCGTAGGTGACCCCACTAAACTGGCTGGAGATATTGGTGAAGCGCTTCTTACCACATACACCGGGCTGCTCATTGCCATACCTTGCATGGTGATATTTTACGTCATGGGAAATCGATTGAAAAAAATGATAGGGCTGGTTCAGGTAGCAATCCTAGATTTGATAGACATGGTTAACTTCGACTCCCTGCCGCCGGATTTGATTGTGGCTACCCGGGAAATGAAGGCTATGGCGGCATCGGGAGCGGTCGGAAAGACAGAAATCAAGAAAGCCGCAAAACCCGCGTCCGCAGCAGCCGCGAAACCCGCGTCCGCAGCAGTCGCAAGGCCAGCGGCCGCGGCATCCGCAAAGCCCGTGGCAGCGGCAGCCGTAAAGCCCGAGGCTCCGGTTGATCAGAGCAAAGTTGATGTTGTTCCATGTCCGAATTGTAATAAGGATATTGAGGTGGGAACAAAAGCATGTCCGCATTGCAACACCGAAATCGACTGGGAATGATTCATGGCCAAAAAAAAGAGAAAATGGATTACCACCAGCAGTGATAAGTGCGATATCGCCATGGGGCCTATGATTGACTGCACGTTTCTTCTGCTTATGTATTTTATCAGCGTCAGTACTATTGATTCTGTTCGAATAAGCAAGAGTGTGGTTCTTCCGCTGGCAAAACACGGGATCATTGAAAAAGATGAGTCCGGGCGATTCATTATTGATATCGAGTGGCATGAACCATCATACGAAGCAACCTTCAAATTAGGGCCGCACACCGTGTATGACGCGCGTGCCCTGACTCCGCTGATTCAAGAAGGAGCTAAACAAAACAAGCGTAATTTCAGGGTCGTTATTCGTGTTGACAGACGGGTTCCTTATGAATTTACACAGCAGGTGATGGCAGCCATAGCAGCCGCGAAAGTTCCTAATATGATTTTTTCAACTCTGGAAGTTGATATGATGTAATTAGAGCTTATACGAAAAGGGTATAACCAGCAGAATAAGCAGAAAGACATAAGAGTTTTAACCGCGGATTACACCGATGGGCGTTGATAAAAGAGAAAAAAGAATAAATATGTTTTATATTTATCATTTTGCTATCAAT
>CAZBGF010000396.1:0-2414 GCA_964491255.1 uncultured Verrucomicrobiota bacterium | reverse complement strand
GAGTACCCCTATTCACCTCTCTCACAACAACTACAGGGTCCCTAAATCGGTGTAATCCTCACTCTCACATCAAAACTGACAACTTCCGGGAGGGTCCATCCAGATTTGCTGAACGGATTCGTTTGTTCCTGGTGATGACAGTGTTCCCCCCCATAACTAATTCAAGATGCCCAGAATATTCAACCTATATAACTTCAATTTCCACTTTGAAGAGGACTTTGCACCTTTCGAAATCCATGGCTATACATTCTTTCCCATCCAGGGCAAACAACCCAAGAAGAGAATGATATACACCTCCAGCTATTTCTTAGAGTCAAACAGATGCATGGAATTGAATGCCAAAGTGTCCATCCCCTCCAGGCAAAGAGATTCAGTTTTCCGCAAAGGTGGTATTTATCATGACGGAAGGAAGATCAAGCTATTAGATGATCTTTTAGTTATCATTTCTATCCTAATTGGGCGAAATGTGATTCCGAAATCTTATGAAAAGCTCCTGGAATTCCCTTTGTGTTCCGGTAAGCATTGCGAATGCGTTTCGCGTAACTCAGATGAACTCCAAAAACATTTGTCTATAGCTATCCCGTCGATCTTGGCGCGGGATTGGCAGGAGAAGTATGAAAATGGTTTCCATGTGAGATCGTTCTATAATGCCTCGAATATTTTTGTTGCGGAACCGCGTTTTTTGGCAGATATGGCCATTTGGGAATATCTGTATCACCGATACCATCGGAACCTATCTTATGATTCTCTAAACAAGCGGACACTCAATACTAAGATCAACTTTCTTGTAAAGGAGTACCTGCTACCTTCTCTAACATCGTTACCCGAAGAACGCCTGAGAATTTTTTCCGATATGCGCAATCAGCTTTCACACAACGGCAAATTGCTAATTCAAAATCCAAGGTCCCCATTTATCGGATTAGGTTGGATAGGGTGCAGGAAATACCTGAAGCTGTTTAACCGGTTGACCCAAGTGCTTGTACTAAACACTTTGGGAGTTGATTGTTTTGATCAACTCAGAGTATTCAACACCAAGGATCATTTGGATGAACTTGTCTCCGTTGGTTCCGTAGCGCATTATCAAAGGCTGGATGATTCAGAAGTTCCAGGCCTATAGCAACCGTATTGAAGGACGACTTTCCTTGATTTGACTTTAGATCTTTCTGTTCTTGATTAATTATCCAAAACCGAAGAAATTGACCTTAGGAACACTTCATAATATCAAGAGAATTGGAAAATTCATTTCAGCCTATAGCCAGTTTAGGATGATGCAAGTTATGTTGACTTCGGGTATAACAAAAGGTGCCAATGAGTGTGGGATTCTAAATTGATCCCTTGCTTGGGTTAACATGACACTATTCTCTTATCACAGGTTTAAGAAGAGTTGTGATCTATACGCTGTGTTTTTATTGGTTAAGAGAATGGTTTGACAGTAATGGCTGCAACGGGCACAATTTACCTTGTAAACGAAAATCACCGTATAATTTGACGGGCTTTTGATTCCCTTAGACGTATTTTAATGGTTTAAAAAGGGCAATAAAATTAGCGGAATGATCTCTGAAGCGATCTCTCACGCAGGAAATACGGGTTCGATTCTTGTTGAGACCACAGCCAATAAAAAAACAGGAGCTTAGAAAAGATTTTGAGTCCTTATTCTTTGGTTTTCCCCCCGTATTTCCCCTCGGCAGGATATTATTATAAAGCTTTAGCAGGTGCTATCAAGCCAACAGCGGCACCAGAGTTGCCGCTAAATCGAATCTGGATATGTCCCATCTCACCATAAAGCGGCATACGATTCTTCATTACACCTTTTATCGTTTTCTCAACGGCAGGATCATATTTATGCTTTTTCGTCAGGGGTGGAGCTGTGCAGTAGAGGTTGGAAGTGTATTTTTTAAGTCTTTTGATATCGCTATTTTTAGGAATAGCCCTTCCGCCAACTTTGGACGTCAATATGCCAATAGGATCGCTATCAACCATTTTTTCCCATACGTCATGTGAATGAGAATTTGCCGACCCGTGGTGCGGAATTTTAAATATCTGGGATTTACCCTGCGGACGGTTTTGGGATTGAACTATTGCGGACCAGCCAGTCCGGGGGTTGCCGGTTTCTTCAAGGTCAGAGCCTAAGAGGATTTTTGACTCGCCGTTTACCTTGATAAGCAAGACTGCAGCGCTATGGTTCTGTGTGGGGGCAGGGATAACCCTTCTCACAGGGCTTTCGGCGGCAATCCGTATGCAATTGCCAATTTCAGCCAAACAATTCAGAACCGACTCAGGGGATGATGACAACGCCCACACTTCAACCGAGTGGTTATTGTACTGTTTCTGATAAATCCGCTTATCTGCTGATAACAGGTTACTCAAGTTTCGCACCCCTGAATTGGCGTAGAGGCACATATAGTCTCTGTCAG
>CAZBGF010000395.1:0-2420 GCA_964491255.1 uncultured Verrucomicrobiota bacterium | reverse complement strand
TCTGGCCTCTGAATCATATAAAACTCACATCAAAGGTGAACGAATCAATAACAATCTGTTCAAAGTGCGCTTCCAGACCCCGGCAGGAGTCCGGGAAACCCAGATTTCTATTCCTGACGACGTAATTGTGTATTCGCCTATGACAGAAATGGCTGTCCAGCAATTAAAGCCCGGACAGACCATGCGGCTTCGCGTGCTTGACCCCGTATCAATGGCCGTCTCCGAAGTGACAGTAGAGGGTCTGCGAAAGGAAACTTTGCGTTTTGACGGCCGCGATCACAAAACAACTGTTTTGAGAATCGTGTATCAGGGCCTTAAAATGCTGTCATGGGTCGACGCCAACGGTCAAATTCTTCGACAGGAAACCCCGTTTGGATGGACAATGACAACTTGTTCAGCCGACAATATTCTGGCCTCGGAACAGCATCCTACCGATATGACGGATATACTTTCTGACATGGCTGTTCCATGCCGCGGAAAAGTGACTGATCCAGGCGCATGCCGCAAGCTGACTCTTCAGATAAATGGACTTTCATTTGATCCGGAAACTCTGGTAAGCCGCCGACAGATCATTGACACCCAGAAGAACGGAACTCTTGTAATGACTGTTCTTGCTCAACCCATACCGAAAAAAAGCATGACGCTGGGAACGGTCATCCCGGATGATTACGCCACTTATCTTACGCCATCTATTTCTATTCAGTCCGACCATCCAGACATCATACACCAGGCCAAATCAATTATCGGTAACCGGACCAACAGTTTCGAAGCTGCAAAGGCGATTTTCAACTGGGTTTACCAGTCCATCGAGAAACAAACAACTATCAGTCTTCCCTCCGCGCTGGATGTCCTGAAACAACGGAAAGGAGATTGCAATGAACACACATATCTGTTTGTCGCGTTGGCCAGAGCTGTTGGATTGCCTGCCAGGATTCATGTCGGAATTGTGTATGCAACACTGGAAGGCCACGGTGCATTCTATTATCATGCCTGGCCCGCGGTCTATGTGGGAGAATGGGTGGAAATGGATCCCACGCAAAACCAGTTAACCGTAGACGCAACTCACATATCCCTGGTCAAAGGGGAACTCGCCGATCAAATGAAACTATTGGGGCTTCTTGGCCAGATCAGCGTGGATATTATCAAGCAGTAGTGCGGTGTTCTTCTGCTTTGTGCCTTTGTGCCTGAATAGTTAATCGCAACGATAACGCAACTCCGAAAATATGGGAAAAATCACCATGATTGAAATCGAACAATTGTCTAAAACATTTGGAATAGTTAACGCTGTACAGGATCTGTCTTTATCCATTCCAAAAGGTGAACTATTCGGTTTTCTCGGACCGAATGGCGCCGGTAAAACCACCACAATTAAAATGCTATGCGGCCTGTTACATCCTTCAAGCGGTCGAATCCGTATTGGCGGCATTGATCTTCAACATGATTCCGAAGCAGTACGAAAACTCATCGGCTATATTCCGGATTCACCATTTCTCTATGAACGACTCACCCCGGCAGAATTTTTCGAATTCATCGGAGACTTGTATAAAATTCCACGGAATGAAACAAATCATGAACAAGACTCCTCATTCCGGGTCTTTGGCCTTCAGGAATATGCTAATACCCTGATTAAAGATTTATCGCATGGCATACGTCAACGGCTGATCTATGCATCCACGTTCCTTCACAAACCCAGCGTTTTGTTTATCGACGAACCCTTTATAGGCCTGGACCCATACACCATTCGCCTTATCCGCGACCTGCTCCGAGAAAAAGCACGAGCAGGTATGACAATTTTATTAACAACTCATATCCTGGCACTGGCTGAAAATCTGGCGGAACGCATCGGCATTATTTCAAAAGGCCGCATGGTTGCCGTCGGCACGCTGGACTCGTTAAGAACTAAGAGTTCTATCCAAGGGCCTTTGGAAGACGTGTTTCTGAATTTGACTAAATGAGCAACAACTGAACAAAATGTCGAGCCACGGATTGAACACAGATGAAACACGGATTATAAAGGTGAGTAATGAAATTAGTGCATAAAGAAATAACAGAGAAAATTATCGGGCAGCATTTGAAGTCTATCGAGTGCTGGGTTATGGATTCCTGGAGAAAGTCTATCAAAGAGCGATGCAGGTTGAGTTGCAACGTACAAAGCTAAAGTCAGAGCCGGAAAGGAAAATAAAAGTCAAATACAAGGAAATCATCGTCGGTTATTATGAATCCGACATCCTTGTTGAAAATTCGGTGATAGTAGAGTTGAAGGTTGCAAAAAAATACAATCCGGCAGATGAAGCTCAGTTACTGAACGAGCTGAAAACAACTGGCATTCGAGTAGGTATTCTAATTAGACCCTGTTCGAAAAGCCTTTGAGATATGAGAATGCTGAAAATCATTAAGATTTTTTTCACAGAAGATCGCAA
>CAZBGF010000394.1:0-2441 GCA_964491255.1 uncultured Verrucomicrobiota bacterium | reverse complement strand
ACCTCTATATTTTCCTGTATCGTATTATTATCTCCCATCCTTTGTGTTCTTTGTGTGAGCTTTATCAGTATCGACTAAGGTAGGCGCAAAGGCACAAAGCACCAAAGGCACAGAGGCACAAAGTTTTTAAGAATTTTAGACAGAATTTAGAAAGAATACTGACGGTTCATTTGAGTTCATTTTGTCCATTCTGTTCATTCCCTGGCCGCATGGCGGTCCCACCCTGGCTGGCCTGAGCTCCGGCTCGGGCAGGCGGGCAGGCTGTCAAAAAAATCAAAATAGCTTTGTTGTTTTTATTCGTGTCCATTAGTGGTTAAAAAAATCGCCTTCATTTTTTCGTTCGAAGCGATTTGAAAAACGTTTGAAGCAAATTCCGGCATTCTTCTTCCAGAACCCCGTAAACAATTTTTGCTGCAGTCAGAATACACGCGTTATGAGGGTCCCGAACTCCGATAATCACTTTTGGGATTCTGGCTAATGTGATGGCGCCTGCGCACATTGGGCATGGTTCTTTCGTTACATACAATATAGTGTCGAGAAGTCGCCAATCGCCGATAGCGCTGGCTGCCTGGGTAATCGCAATCATTTCTGCATGAGCGGTTGGATCCTTGAGCATTTCCACCTGGTTGTGCGATTGTCCAATAATAGTAAAGAAAGATTTATGCTTTTCGGAGCAGTTTGATGGTTGTTCCGATAACATTCGTCCCGGTACGGTTGATAATGAATTCTGGTCTGCGGAGGCTGAATGGATAATAACCGCACCGATAGGCACGTCGCCGGATTCCTCGCCCAGTCTTGCCTGTTTTAGTGCCAGCCGCATAAAATATTCATCATTCTGTATGGTGTTCATGGCTTTATCGCGTCGCGTGAATATATTTAACCCATATTTTGCAGTTGACCGGCCAATCATTTAGTAATCAGCAGGAGAAAATATTAAGATAAAATTTGAAGATATGGAAGTTCAGGCTTATCTATTTCAGGCAATATCGATGAGGTGCCTGAAAGAGTCTCCTGAAAAGATTTTATCCGATTTCTTCAATACGCAGAAATCTGAAAACTGACAACTGATAGCTTTTTGCGTTATGCCTGCGTTTCTCCCTGGCCGCAGGGTGGCTCTTCCCTGGCCGGCCTGAGCTCCGGATCGGGCAGGCGAAATCATTTCGCTCCAAAGCATAAACCGTTTTCATCCATGTTCAAATGCACAATCTGGGTTTAAGCATTTTGTCGTACGTTTCCGATATTCATAGAGGGAGTTTTTTCCCGATATTCTTCTCAATGGCTTTTTTATAGACCAATATGGCCGTTGCCATGTCGTCTAAAGCAAGCCCTAAATTGATGCAAATCGTCCGTTCCTTATCATTTTGACGACCCGGCTTCTTGCCGGCGACGATTTCGCCAAGATCGGCGTATGGTTGCGGGGTGGTCTTAAAGTATCCTGTTTTGCGATAGTATTTCATCTGGTTTATGTCATCGGTCGCAAGTTTATTCGCCTGTTCCAGCGCTTCGCCCTTCCAATAGGAATCAAAATCTACGGGACTGGCGAATGCCCCTTCCGAGAGCCAATCGGCCTCTATTGTGGGGTTGGGTTTTTTCAGTATCGGGCCGCTGGTAACGACGATATCCATGTCAATTACGGCTTGCCTGGGATCTTCGACAACTTCAAAGTCGGCTTGTACTGTTTCGGACATTTTTTCCGCGAATGTATGAGCCACATTTGGATGGATATCAAACGCCTTTACCTTGCAGATATCGAAAACCGATGCCAGTGCCTCAAGATTACTTGCGCCCTGGACGCCGCAGGCAATAATCCCCACTGACGAGCTGTTTTTGCGGGCCAGGTATTTTGCTGCCACGGCAGTAGCTGCCCCTGTACGTTTGGCTGTGATCCATGTGGCATCCATTACGGTTGTGGGAATGCCTGTTTCAGGATCGTTTAGAATGAGAAGTCCGTTTATGTAGGGGATTCCCTTTTTTTGATTATCAGGATATCCAGAGACCCATTTCATGCCTGCTGACTGCAGACTTGGTATGAACGCGGGCATAGCGTGGATAAAAGCGTCATTCCGTGTATGAATTCCCGGTTTGGGCGGCATTTCCACGCGTCCTTCTCCCTTTTCTTTAAACATACTTTCTAATGAGTCAATAATTTTTGACATGGAGATATCTACAGATTCTACATCACTTCTGCTTAGATATAAAAATTCGTTTGATTTCATTTTTATCCTTTTTTTAGAGCCTGTTCGACCCCGAATATTCGGTGTCGAATGGTTTCTATATTATAGAAGTATACGTCGCCCCTAATATATTTACACTAACTTGGAGACCCGCTATGTCAAGCAATAGTTTTCGAAAATGAATGGCCGAATTACAGGCAGACCACCGCAATTTAGGCCGCTGGAGCGGCAACTCTTACTCGTAATCATAATCTTAATCTTCGGCTT
>CAZBGF010000393.1:0-2442 GCA_964491255.1 uncultured Verrucomicrobiota bacterium | reverse complement strand
GTTGACAAACACACGGCCAACCGTTGTGGTGATTATCCGTTGATCATGCCGGCCATATTCCGTCTCATTGTGCAAGTCAGGATTGCGGAACCGAATGACCGTATGCACCTTGACTTTACCAGTGTCATATGCAAACTGAACATCTTCTGCATCCGAGAACATCGGAAAATGCTTGATATTCTTTTCATTCGCCTCTGCGATGGAACGCTGAATCTGATTCATGTCGGAACCCATTGTCAGATAATAAAGACCCAAAGCAATGTCCTGCGTCGGAACAACAACAGGCTTTCCACTCGATGGTGATAAAATATTGTTTGTGGACATCATTAACAACCGAGATTCCAGCTGCGCCTCAATAGAAAGAGGAACATGAACTGCCATTTGATCGCCATCAAAATCCGCGTTAAACGCCGTACAGACCAGAGGATGGAGTTGAATAGCATCGCCTTCAATAAGCACTGGTTCAAACGCCTGAACACCGAGCCTGTGAAGCGTGGGTGCGCGGTTGAGTAAAACCGTCTTTCCCTTAACGACCTCATCCAAGGCATCCCAGACATTATTGCTCTGGCTCTCGATCATCTTTTTTGCACCGCGAACCGTATGAACAATTCCTCTTTGCTTGAGATTCCTGATAATAAACGGCTCAAACAATACTAGAGCCATTTTTTTCGGTAAACCGCACTGATGCAGTAATAATTTCGGGCCAACCACAATAACTGATCGACCTGAATAATCTACGCGTTTACCCAGTAAATTTTGACGAAAACGGCCCTGTTTGCCTTTGAGCATATCACTCAGGGACTTGAGCGGACGATTGCCGGCGCCCACCACTGGCCGCCCGTGCCGACCGTTATCCATAAGCGCATCAACCGCTTCCTGCAACATGCGTTTTTCGTTGCGAATAATGACATCAGGCGTTTTTAAGAGCAGTAAATTTTTTAAACGATTGTTACGATTAATTACCCGACGGTATAAATCATTTAAGTCTGAGGTTGCAAATCGCCCACCTTCTAAAGGAACAAGAGGTCTGAGGTCAGGTGGAATCACGGGTAAAGCTTCCATAATCATCCATTCGGGACGCATCTTTCGAATTCTGAGATGATCAATGAGCTTTATCCGCTTGGATAATTTCTTCCGGGTCTGTTTACTGCGGGTCTTCAAAATCTGTTCCTCAAGACTGATCATCATCTTATTCAGATCCATCTTTTTCATCAGATCACGAATAGCTTCAGCTCCCATCTTAGCGACAAACGTTTCGCCATATTGTTCCTGCGCCTCGCGGTATTCATCTTCATTCAAAACCTGCTGTTCTTTTAAGGGAGTATTGCCTGAATCAATCACAATATAGTCTTCGTAGTAAAGAACACGTTCTAAACTTTTTACGGTCATATCCATAATCAATCCCAGCCGGCTGGGAATGCACTTGAAAAACCAAATATGCGAGACCGGCACAGCCAGCTCGATATGGCCCATGTGTTCACGCCGCACACGCGCTAAAGTCACTTCAACACCGCACCGGTCACAAATCACACCTTTGTGCTTAATTCTCTTATACTTCCCACAACTGCACTCCCAATCCCGCTGTGGACCAAAAATCCGTTCGCAAAACAACCCGCCATTTTCCGGCTTATAGGTCCTATAATTAATCGTTTCTGGATTCTTTACCTCACCGAAACTCCAGGACCGAATCATTTCAGGTGATGCCAACCCAATCGTGACAAAATCAAAATCCGTGTCCTTTCGGCTTTCACGATCTCGTCTGGAGTAAATCGTATCCATTATGTCTCCTAAAACGACCAAAGGTCGTCATTCGTTTTATATTTTTGAATCTGTTGGTTCTGTTTTGTTCTGGTCTACGTCAACTTTACCCATTTGAATATTCAGAGCAAGATTCTGCATTTCTTTAATCAACACATTAAACGATTCCGGCACACCTGCTTCAATAACACTTTCGCCTTTTACAATAGATTCATAAATTCGCGTTCGCCCGGCAACGTCATCACTCTTGACTGTAAGAACTTCCTGAAGAGCATACGCCGCAGAATAAGCTTCCAAAGCCCATACTTCCATTTCCCCGAAACGTTGACCGCCATACTGAGCCTTGCCCCCCAAGGGTTGCTGTGTAACCAGAGAATAAGGCCCTACAGCACGAGAATGAATCTTGTCACTGACCAAATGATGAAGTTTTAACATGTAAATCATGCCCACCGTTACCGACTGTTCAAAAAGCTCACCTGTACGGCCATCATACAATGAAGACTTGCCTGTTTCGGGAAGTCCCGCTTTTACCAGCATTTCGCGAATAATCTTTTCTGAAACACCGTCAAATATGGGCGATATAACATGCGTCCCAGATTTGCCGCAAGCCCATCCCATATTTGTCTCCAGCAATTGCCCCACATTCATTCGCGAAGGAACCCCCAGAGGATTCAGAATAATATC
>CAZBGF010000392.1:0-2442 GCA_964491255.1 uncultured Verrucomicrobiota bacterium | reverse complement strand
CTTTAGCGAAGGTTGGAGCGCGGGAGCGCGGGTGGTTAAAACCAGGGTTTTTCAGGGCCGACTAGTTAACATGCTCTTACAAATCATCTTTCATCTGGCTCGTCAGGAAAATCTATGGGGTGTTGACATCAGCCTGGATCATTTTCACCCAACAAACAACCATTTATTGGTCTTTTTTTTCTCAATCTCCGTTCAGTATCATTGATAGACTTCTGCGAAATTACTCAAAACATTTTTTGGAACTGTCTTTCATATTGTAGCCGTCGCTTTGTAAGCGACGTCCCCTACGCGGCTTATAAAGCCGCGGCTACAACGGAGAAAATTGCCTCAACAGGGCGTTCGCAGAAGTCTGAAATTTTCTTGCTTTGTTAGCGCCAGACCGGACTGGGGCATAATTTCGCTTGTAAGAGCGCGGTCCAACAGGACTTTGTGGCTCTCGGCGATACGGATATGCCCGCCTACTTCGCCTGTCTTGTTCAGGTTGATAGCGTAGGTGCGGGTGCCTACGGTAAATGTAAATCGAAATTGATTTGCAGTTTTTTAACGGCTCTTTTTGGAATCTTGGCTATTTTTTAAAGAACAGCCATAAAATATAGGCTCTCATCCGGCTTACATTATTATTTTTTCTTTATCCGGCCCTGTTCATCAAATGCCTCATCTGTCTTGAGTATTTCCCTGGAAACGCTATCATTATTATACAAAAAATCTACAAACATGTCTGCACCCAGTTTAATTTCAGGCTGAAAATTGTCACTTTCAGCATACTGTAGAATAGTATGTTTTAGATAACTGGCGGCTGGATTTTTTTTATCCAGATTCAATGTACATACCAACAGTTTCCCGTTATCAACCTGCAGCTCAAAAAGCGCAGCTTGCTTTTTAATCAGCTTAAAAGAACTGACAATCTCTATTATAGGCTTAAAAGGTTTGGGGAAATCATTAAATACAATTGCGTTGGAGTTTTGCAACATGTCATAAAACTGCCAATCACAGAAACCATTATGCGGAAACCGGCTGGTTATCCAGTGATCTTCAATCACTGATGCCACGTTGCCTAGCGCCCGACCGGCCATGGCCTGGCGAAACTCTACCGGTAAAACAGGAAAAGGCTTACTGCCAAAAAGAACTACCCTACCGCCCTGTTTCAGAATATTGATAATGCTATCGTCTATTTCCGTGACAATATGCACATTACCGGCTTTAGCGGACTTTTGCCGGGTGTATTCTTTTGGAAATACCCAGAAATCCCAGCTGTTATTCAGTTCATGCTGCGAATCAGAAAGACGCACATTTACTGCGATACACTCTGGTTTTGACAGTTCCGGGGTCATAAATTTAAGCGTATGTATTTTCTTTACCATGCCCGCTCTGAAGTTTTCCAGCGGAAATCCACGGCGCTCGTAAATATGTCCGTTTTTATCGCTGATATACCAGTTTACTTTAGCATTCCTGATGTCTTTTGTACCAAAATGTGAAAGCATGAGATCAAGACTGATTGCCTGCCCTGTCCGGAAATTGCGCTGATAAGAATAATCCAGAAGCAGCACACTTTCATTATTATGCTGAAGAATTTCCTCAATTGAATTTCCAGGCTTAAGTTCGTAAAATTCATTCATAATCCCGCAAGGATATCCACAACGATGCCAGTGATGATCTATTGCCCCAAGATAATCATAACCGGCATGAGTGCTGCTTTTGCGAATTAATTCTATTGTGTGTTTACGTATACTTTTGTGCAAAGCACAGGAATTATGGTAATAAAGCGCGGCTCTTTTTATAAGCCCTTGCTGTTCAAGATATTCCCGTGCAGCTTTATACATACCTGTCCCTATCCTGGTTCCTTTGTAACGCTGCTCCAGACCCAAGTCAATGTAAGTGCCGTGAATACCGACTTCATGGCCAAGGTTCGGCTTTTTATATTCACGGGCCCGTTTGTCAACCATTCTCCAGCTTCCTTCACAGGAGCGATAACTGAACTGACTCCATGCATACAGGCCCAGAACATCAGAAAATTCCAACAGTAATTTCAACCGCCGGGGATTATGCGGATACGGCTCTTCTACCATGTCCTTTCCCAGACTTTCTTTCCCGGCGGCAGAAACCACCCCGTGCAGTGCTTCCTGTGGATTAAACAGAGCATCAGGTGCATGTGTATGACAAAGACCTGACATTTTCCTGAGTTGCTTCAGTTTTCTTTCATGAAGGATTCCTTCATTGCCGCAGCAGTAAATTACTACTGACGGGTGATTGCGGCAAACACGCAGGATATCAATCCACTCCTTTTCGCTAAACCCGGCCGGCGGTTCCACCTGTATCATCATGCCAAGCTCATCTGCCGCCTGCATGTACTCTTCGGAAGGAACCCAGGTGTGAAACCTTATCCAGTTAAAGCCAAGTGTTTTCAGCCTTTGAATAATTTTTCGGTAATACGATACCTGATTT
>CAZBGF010000391.1:0-2444 GCA_964491255.1 uncultured Verrucomicrobiota bacterium | reverse complement strand
GTTTTTCAACAGCCACAAAAGATAAAGCTTGAATCTAAACGAATCTGATCAATCACTCACTCGCCCGGCTTGAGGTCGGCGTTTCTTGCGCTTTTGGCGTGTTCGTCCGTTTTCAATTGCAATCGTAGCCTGACATCAGTATTATACAGAACCTCTATTCGAAAAGGGTTGACTAATAAAAAAGGAACTCTGAAAGGGTTCAACCTCTTCAGGGTTGAGATTTTTTTTTACTGTTAACATTCCACCCCGAACGTTCGGGGTGGCTATCAGGTTTGTCCCCGTTTGGGACAGGGAAAAATAACTGCAAAACACCTTTTCGTATGGACACTACGCAAAGATAATCACAAGGAATTATTAATGAATAATCAGTTGTCAGCTTTTGCGATTGATGTGGAGGCAGATGATCACGGAGGAGAACTGGAGTTTGTTCCAGAGATACCAATATCTTCTGCTGATACTTTTTTGATAGACGAATCCCGCATGCGTGGACACGCAGATCGCTTGTTTGCTCCGCACTCGGAGCAGGAGTTGATCGCGGTGCTCAAGTCGGCCGAAAAATCAGGGGTTCCTGTTACAATGTCAGGTGCGCGCACTGGCATTACGGGTGGGGCGGTTCCCATGGGTGGATGGCTGATTAGCCTCGAAAACATGAATCATATCACAGGACTGTGCTTTGATCCTGAGCAGAAGCAATTCCGATTGAGATGTCAGCCGGGTGTTGTTCTTGAAACTCTTTGCGATGCAGTGGAAAAAAAAGAATTTACTGATAAGGATTTATGGACCAGGGAGGATCAGGCGGCATTGGACAGGTTCAGGCAGTCATGTTCGTATATGTTTCCTCCGGACCCAACTGAACAGTCAGCAAGTCTTGGCGGCATGGTTGCATGCAATGCGTCAGGAGCTCGCACCCTGTTCTATGGCGCCACTCGGAATTATGTATCACGGCTTCGTGTTGTACTCGTGGATGGTTCTGTGCTTGATTTGAGGCGCGACGAGTGCGTGGCCGGGCCAGATGGGTCTTTTCAATTAATTATGCCGAATGGCCAGGTTCGAAAAGGGGTAATCCCCGGGTATACTATGCCCCGGGTAAAGAACGCGGCAGGTTATTTCGCACAGCCGGGGATGGATCTTCTGGACCTGTTTATTGGCTCAGAGGGAACGCTCGGAGTTTTTTCGGAAATTGAAATTATTTTGATACCAGCTCCGGAGTTAATTTTAGGTGTGATTGGCTTTTTTTCGTCGGAGCAGGAAGCGCTTGTTTTTATTCGAGCTGCACGGTGCGGGAATTGTCGGGGAGATGAGCCGGTTTCCAATGCTGAACAGCCCGCGTTGCAGGAACGCCCGCTGGCGCTGGAATATTTTGATGTTAACGCTTTGAATCTTTTGAGAGCTCAGAAGCAGAAACAAGGCAGCTCCAGTCAGATACCGGCTTTGCCTGAAACAGCCCATACGGCTGTTTATATTGAGTTGGCAATCAGCAAAGGCGGAGACGAGGCGCTTGAACAGTCGGCAGAAGCACTGATGGTTCTGCTGGAATCCTGTGGAAGCCGATCTGATACGGCATGGACAGCTTTTACATCCGATGAGACCAATCGGTTGAAAATTTTTCGTCACGCTCTGCCGGAAGCTGTTAATCAGTGTATTGGCGATCGCGCCCGTGAGCATCCTGGTTTGATGAAGCTGGGCACTGATTTCGCTGTGCCTGACGAGGCTCTTGAAACGATGATGGCCGCTTATCGCACAATGCTGGATGATGCTGGTCTCGAGTATGTGATATTCGGTCATATAGGAAACAATCATGTGCATGTCAATATTCTGCCTCGTAATTTGGATGAGTATGAAAAAGGCAAGTCTATTTATCTGGAATTGGCAAAACAAGCAGTGGCTTTGGGCGGGACAGTTTCCGGCGAGCATGGGACGGGAAAATTAAAAAAGCCGTTCCTTCAGTTGATGGTTGGCGATTCCGGTATAGCGGATATGCGCGAGGTGAAGCGCGTATTTGATCCTGGCTGGTTACTGAATTCAGGCAACATGTTTGATAAAAATTCTGGTTGAAAATTTAGTAAATTGTCAGTGAACGACGTTTATGCACTCAACATTAAGTTAGTCGATACTGAAAAAGTACTAACCACGAAGTCACGAAGGACACAAAGAGATTTTTTATTAAGGTAAACAAGAAAATGTTCTTATAGGAGCATGGCTGTATGCAGAAAAAAGTTCTAAATTGCAAGGTTTTACTGTAAGCATTTAGCAGTCCGCAGTCATTTTTTGATATCTCTCACCCGCGCTCCCGCGCTCAAGCACCCAAGCTCGCAGAGAGATTCACAACTATCCTGTCTTGATCTTTGCGTCTCTGCGCCTTTACGTGAGCTTTATCAGGATCAATTACCATATCTTCTTCGTGCTCTCCCTGGCCGCAGGGCGGTCCCACGGGCAGGCGGGCA
>CAZBGF010000390.1:0-2455 GCA_964491255.1 uncultured Verrucomicrobiota bacterium | reverse complement strand
GGGAAGGCAATAAACCCTTTCTCTCGGCACTTGTTGATCTAAATGTTAACCGACAAAACAAAAAAGAAAGACAGGAGTCAACTTTGAAAGTGTCAGGTTATGAGATAAATAAATCATACAATCAACCTTATGAGTCTACAAAAGACATTGATCCGGATGGTCTTCCGCATGAGTACTTTACAGTATGGGCAATTCGTAAGTGTGCTGAGCCGTGTTCGGTTGACATTTCGATTCTCGACACGTTTCGGAAAAATTGGTGCTTACTAGCAAAGCTCATTCGTAAAGAAGCCCCGATTGCTGCTACGCCCCGATTGTCATTTGACGGAAACGCGTTTTTCGTTCCTAACTGGTATGGTGAATTTTTGCCTCAAGCCGCACCGGGCTGGGCTCAACATTCTGTTCTCAAACCTCGAAAAATATCTAATGCCTTGAGGAAGGTGTTTCAAAAGAAACTCAAGATTCATGCTCATTACCGAAAGAAAACACATTACAAAGTTTTGAAAAATCAACCAAATGTTTTGGAAGCTCAAGCCAAAGTCAATGCATTAGATAACAACTTGTTTGCTTGCGTTTCATACCATAATCAAAGCCAAGAATATATTGATGATCCAAACGCATATAAGCATGACAAAACTGACGTTACTCCTGGCAAGAAAGATAAATTTCGATATAGAGAAGACAAGGAGGCGCTTAAACATATCCGAAAAAGACTAAGATATTTTTTCAAAAGGATAAATATAGAGATTGTTGATTATATGGAGCTCAATCTCCTGACAGACTATATGCAGAAGATGTCAGAGGATTGCAGAATAAAGGGATTTTATACGAAGAAAACAAGAGGACACAGGACCTTGACATGGAATACTTTAGCAACAATTTTTGGCGTCAGTAAGCCGTGGATAATTACATTGGTCAACAGTGTAAAAGAAACCGGACAGGGCAAGAGTACAAAAGAAATCGGCTTGGTAGATGGTAACTCCGACGAAGAAATTGATTGCCAAAAGTGTGGTAAGTCGTTACCCCACGACACAGAAATGTGTCCCTATTGCGGGCGTGACCTAACCATGGACGAGGTGTTTAAGTAAATCACAACTCACGCCCAGATACTTTAACTAACAGACGACAATTTAACAATCTTGTTTTTTCGCTTTGGGTAAATGTTCCAGTAGCTTTCGGCGTCTACTGGTGTGACTAAGGCACGATAGTGATTATATAAAATGTTATCATTCCGATGCCCTAATTGATGTTCTGTCTTGGAAGCGTCTTGATACATGGCGAGATGATAACTTGCAAATGAATGCCGGGGACCATTGCGTATCCATCGGATTCCTGTTTCCTTCAAAATTCGGTTTAACCATCGTCGGCGAGTGATTGTTGGTGGCGCTACTGCGCCCTTGTTTTTGCGATGTGGCAAAAGCCATGTAATAAGATTGTTTGATATCGCGGCGTGTCTCTGAGAGCGAGTTTTGGCAATTTTAGCGTCTACTCTGATGAGTCTGGAGTCAAAGTCAATTGCGTCCCAGTCCAACAAGTCAATTTCGGAAAACCGCAGACCGGCAAAAAAACCAATTGCCAGCCTGGGCACCAAGCGTGGATAAATCCTTTCTGTCGTATTCATGATCCGCTGTGTTTCAGATATAGTAAAAACTTGCGGCATTTTTCTATCCACTTTCGGAAAGTCAAGTTGAAGTGCTGGATTTTGTTCGACCAAACCCATCTTTTGCGCAAACTTGAAAAATAAGCGAGCATATCTAATGTAAATTTTCCGTGTTTCGCCTTTATACCCTTGCTCATCGAGCCATGCTGTCAGTTCCATTGATGTTACTGTATGAACGCCACGATCTCCAAATGTTCTGACTAGCCGTCCAACAGTGGCTCGGATAGTATCGAGTGATCTCGGTCGGAGGTTATCAGCTTGCTTCCTCAATATGTATTCATCCAATAGTTGAGACATTGTGCGGACACCTCCGATAGGCTTATGGTGTTGTATGAAGAATTTGGCGGCCTCTGCCAGCGGAGTTCCATGAAGCGTTATTATTGCCTCTGAGGCGTCCAGACGTTGCTTGTCAGTAAGATCAAAAGCAGCTTGCCCTTTGTTTTTTAATTCGATATGCTTCTGCTCGGCGTAGGTCTTGGCTTCGGGCAATGTCTTTAAGGTTTTTCTCATACGTTTGCCGCCTGAGTTAATTTCTACTTGAAAAACATTGTTGCGTTGGCGTATGATAGCTCCAGCATGAAACCATTTACGACGATAAGTTTTTGTCATGATAATTCCTTTCCTTGTGGACGGATGGGATTTAATTCCCTTATCTGCCTTTAGAGAATAGTGTCCCAAAAATGTCCCAAGGTGTCAACGCAATTTTGTAGTAATTATTGTAATTCATTGTATATCAAATAATAAGCCAGCTTAGCTCAGTTGGTAGAGCAGCTGATTTGTAATCAGCAGGTCCCCGGT
>CAZBGF010000389.1:0-2459 GCA_964491255.1 uncultured Verrucomicrobiota bacterium | reverse complement strand
TGGGAGGCGGGAGACCGGATGGCAATACGGAGAGATTCTCAATGTCGAGATCCACAAGGGCGGAAGTGATCTTTTCTTCCAGAAAATTCAGATTCTCTTCACCAACCATCGCCTGTCTGTACAGTCTCGGCAGATCTTCAGGGGTAAAGGCGTCACTTTCAAAATCGGATTCGGAAAGTTTTTCAAAGACGAATTCACCCGTTTTAAACTGGAATCCGAAACGGAACGCTTCAATCATGTGCAAGACAATGAAACCGGTGAGCTCTTCCTTTTTGACCAACCCCATGTTCAGCAGCATAAACCCCAGTTTTTGGCCTGTCCCCTTTTGACTAACAAGAACCTGTTCGAGCTGGTCTTGGGTGATGACATTGTTGTTTACCAGGACTGTGCCAAGACCCCTTTCTCGCGGTCTCATCAGCCATTCCGCATCGGACAAATTACCGTGTAAAAAGCGCAGCTCCACCCTCTCTTCGCCCTGAGAGAGATGCAAGATGCCTGTTTTCTTCTGAAAAGAGATTAACCGATAAAGATCACCGAGCCCGAACTCGGAAAGGGACCCGGAGCGGACATCGGTGTTTAAGACATCAGCGAGCAGACCCGACAGGCCCGGAGAAGACCGCATCGGTTTTAGGAGGCTGAGCGTAGGTCTCCTCATATCAGCATCAATCAGGAGCACCGAATTTCCAGCCTGAGCCATGGTATAGGCCAGGTTGGCCGCGGTCGTGGTTTTCCCCTCCTGTTCACCGGCACTGGTGATCAACAGCGTTCTGAAGTTCTGTTTTATAAATGAGAAAGAAATATTTGTTCTTAGTGTGCGATAACTTTCAGCAAAATGAGAGTGCACAGGATAATTGTTCAGCAAATTCTTCAAAAAAGAGACTGCTTTGTTCTTACTGGCTTTCTTTTTCCTGCTCAACGGTTATTCCTCATCCTTGTTGCCATAGGTTTTGTGCTTTGCCTTTCGAGCTATTGGTATCACTGAAAGGACCGGCAGATGGATAATTCTGGACGTCGTCTTCCGTATGTAAGGTCCTGTCGAGATACTCCAGCGAAAAGCTAAGCCCCACTCCTACAATAAGCCCAAGAAAAATGCCTAAGATCAGATTTCTTTTCTTGTTTGGGCCGACAGGAGACATTGGGAGCAGGGCCTTTTCCATAAGTCGAATGTTGGAGACATCCACATTGGCCGTGATATTGGCCTCTTTTAGCCTGGACATGATCGTATCGTACAGCTCCTGGTTCAGATCCAGATTTCTTTTTAGAATGCCATACTCGAGCTCCTGCTTATTGATTTCCATTGCTTCTTTTTTAAAATCTGAAATGGTCCTCTGAATGATCTCTTCCTTGTTCTTCATAAGGGCCTGTTCAGCCTTCAAATTTTGTATCTCTTTTTGCATTTCCAGCCCCAGTTTTATGCGCGTATCCGCTATCCTGGCATTTATTGCAATAATCTTATGGTGCTTTGACCTATACACCTTTTTCAGACGGGAAAGCTCACTTTCTGCCTCTACCAACTGGCCGTAAAGATTGTCAATCAAGTCGCTGTCAATTAATGAGCGGAAGTGGGGGATATTTTGCCTCGATTTTGAAATCCGCCCCAGTTCTGCCAATTTGGCGCTTAACTCAAGTCGCCTGTTTCTGGCCTGGATATAGGCATCATTAAAATCGGCTATTTTTTTCGCAATGGTTGTCTGGCTGTCTTCTAAAGAAATCAAGTTGGCGCTCTGTTTATAAGCCAAGAACTCTTCTTCAGCAGCGTTAAGTTTTTCCTTTGTTTTATAGAGGTTATCCGTGAGCCATTCCAGGGTATTTTCTGAGGCCTGCAACTTGGTTTTCAGGTTGAAGTCAATATAGGCGCGGGCAAGGGCATTGACCACATCCCTGGCCTCAGTGGGGGACGTGCTCAAAGATATCAAGTTTAAAAGGCGGGTGTCTTCCACAGGCTCTACGCTGATCATGCCCTTCACTGTCTGGGCTAAGCCTAAAAGTCTCGCTTCAGGATCTATCACCTTCTTGGTTACCAAAACTTTCTTCTTTTCACCTAAGAGAAGGCTGATGTTTTTCTTGATCCGGGAAAATAACTGCCTCAATGGATTGACTTCAACCGGCTTTTTTTCATCAGAGCCTTCGTAGATCTTATCCATCTTCATATCTTTGACCACTTGCTCAAGGACCGGTCTGGATAGGATAAGCTCGAAATGGGTGTTAAATGTCATGGATTCAGAGAGATAGGACTCAAAGCCCATTCTCTCGCCCGTGAGGGGAGAGTAACGGCTCTCCTTATCAATAACAATGGTGGCAGTGGCTCTGTAAAGGGGAATCAGCTTGCTATTATACCAAAGCGCCAGGCTGAGACCCCCGATCAAACAAAGCACAATGAGCAATTTGTGTCTCGCGAGAACTCGGTAATATTCGGTAAGATTTACAGCCTGTTGGCTTTCTGAACGTATCATCTCTCT
>CAZBGF010000388.1:0-2460 GCA_964491255.1 uncultured Verrucomicrobiota bacterium | reverse complement strand
ATTCAACCTGATTTCAGATATTTTGAACGTCGGTTTAATGGCGAGAAGGGAAAGCCGGTTGCAGAAGGTTTTGAATATAATTCCGGCACGAATCCGTGGTTTCTGAGTAGTGATGAAATGAACGAAATGATAGAAAAACTATGATTCCTTACGGCAAACAAACAATTGATGAAGATGACATAAAAGCTGTAGTTGAAGTCCTCCGTTCCGACTGGCTCACCACCGGGCCCAAGGTGAAGGAATTCGAAAATGCCGTTGCCGAGTTTGTAGATGCAAAATATGCTGTTGCCGTTTCAAGCGGAACGGCCGCCCTGCACTGTGCCATGTACGCATTAGACATCGGTGCCGGCGATGAAGTCATAGTTCCCCCCATTACCTTTGCCGCCACAGCTAATTGTGTCGTTTTTCAGGGTGGCACCCCTGTCTTTGCTGATGTTGATCCGAACACACTTCTTCTTGATCCGGGAAAGGTGGAAGAAGAAATTACTGGAAAGACCAAAGCCATAATTGGTGTGGATTATGCCGGGCAGCCCTGCGATTGGGACAGACTGCGAGAGATCGGGAATAGGTATAAACTGAGGCTGGTAGCGGACGGCTGCCACGCTCTTGGCGCGGAATACAAAGGGGAAAAGGTTGGCGCTATTGCCGACATGACCGTATTCAGTTTTCACCCCGTCAAGCATATCGCCACGGGCGAAGGCGGTATGATTACAACAGATGACGAAGACTTGGCTAATCGGATGCGCCTCTTTCGCAATCACGGCATCACTCCCGACCCTAAATGCTTTAGTTCTCTGACTTCAGACCTCCGCCCTCTGACTTCTGATTTCTCTTGGTTTTATGAGATGACGGATCTCGGTTACAATTATCGTATAACCGATTTCCAATGTGCTCTTGGCATTTCCCAGTTGCGGAAGCTGCCAAGGTTTCTGGAACGTAGGCGCGAAATCGCTGCGCACTATGATGAGGCATTTGCAAGCCTTTCAGCGATAAATCCCCTCGTGGTTCGTCCGAACGCGTTCCATTCGTATCATCTCTATGTGGTCAGGGTTGATCCCGGTGCTCTGGGCATTGATCGAACAACGCTTTTTGCCAATTTGCGGGGAAAAGGCATCGGCGTAAATGTGCATTACATACCCGTGCACCTGCATCCATTTTACAGAGAGAATTTCCATACCGGCTTTGGACTGTGTCCTGTGGCCGAAGCTGCTTATGAACAAATCATTTCTATCCCCATGTTTCCTGGGATGACTGATGAGGATGTGGAGAATGTTATTAATGTAATGCAAAAAATCATTTTGCAAAATCAGGATAAATAAATGTCCGTTGTTGCTGTTATTCCCGCCAGAGGTGGAAGCAAAAGAATTCCACATAAAAATATTAAATCATTTTGTGGCAAACCGATGATTGCCTATTCTATTGAGACCGCAAAAAATACCGGTATTTTTGATCGAATAATTGTTTCTACTGATTCAGAACAAATCGCATTCATAGCAAAAGAGTCAGGCGCGGAAGTTCCTTTCATGCGCCCTTACGACCTTGCTGATGATTATACCGGCACAGATTCAGTAATCCTGCATGCTTTAAAATGGCTTATGGAAGATGGAGAAAAAATAGATTATATCTGTTGTATCTATGCCACCGCCCCTTTTGTTAGGGCTGAATACATCATAAAAGGTTATAATTTATTATGCGACAAAGACGCAACAACCTGTTTTTCCGTAACGACTTATCCTTTTCCCATTTTCCGTTCTTTAAAAATTAATGATGATGGCCGGTTGGAAATGTTCTGGCCGGAACACAGAGAAACCCGTTCACAGGACTTGCTGGAAGCTTACCATGACGCAGGGCAGTTTTACTGGGCGGACGCAAAAAAATATCTGAAAGAAAACCAATTTTATTCAAAAGATGCTGTCCCTGTTATTCTGCCACGTTATCTAGTTCAAGATATTGATACGCCTGAAGATTGGGAAACAGCAGAGAAGATGTATTCGGCATTGAAATTGGATCTATTTTAATGATTGATGACATATTCACATTGTTTGAAAAAAAGCCGGAGTTGATAAAGATAAAGGCGTATGTGCGTTAGAAAAATCTTGAGGAGTGATGATGCAAACTGAATTCAAAACGGAACAAGAGCAGTTTTGGGCTGGTGCTTTTGGGGATGAGTATATCGATAGAAATAAAAGTGAACAGTTGATTTCTGGCAACATTGCCTTATTCGCAAAAATACTTGAATGCACTGAAAATGTGCGGTCAGTTTTCGAATTTGGTGCAAATATTGGGCTCAATTTGATAGCAATAAAACATCTGCTTCCAAATGTGGCGCTATCAGCGGTTGAAATTAATAAGCAGGCTGTAGTTGAGCTTAAAAAAGTTGTAAAAGAAGCCGTAGTTTATCAGCAATCAATTTTAGATTTTTCGTGGGATGTCCCCCCCCCTCAGGATTTAGTATTTATA
>CAZBGF010000387.1:0-2468 GCA_964491255.1 uncultured Verrucomicrobiota bacterium | reverse complement strand
TTTTCTCCGGTTCTCCGGCAGCAGTCACAAAGCATCCCCATAGGCTTACTAATATTCCTACTACAATAAAGGTATCTAGTCTTGTCCGCTTGTGTAATGTCATGATGTCCCCCTGTTGTATGTGTTGAGTTAATGTTATTCATATTCTCTTTATCCAACGTTAAGCATCACCCTGAGTGCGCGGAGCAAGCGATAGGGTGCATGCTCTGGTTAGAGATTCTTTATTATGTATCTTCTATCCAACCAGTTTTTCCATTCCTCAAAATCTGGTGATCCTTGAATTGCTGAGATTAATTTTTCAAATGTGCATCCAATTAAATATGGTTGTGCATCATCTCTGAGCTGGGAAATATATGCGGAAATAACGGTGTGGAAATGATGATTGCCATCTGGAAATAAAGTGATTGAGTGAAATTGATCAACATCTCCAATCTCGATCATTTTCAAGCCAAGGAGATGATTCCGCCAAACTTGACGGAATGGATCTGTTCCAAATATTTCATCATCTGGATTTTTGAAACAACCGGACGCTCTGGCTGTTTTCCAATATGGGGATTGATGATCTAATACCTTGGATTCCTCACTGCTACCTTTTTTGAGTTTGTATTCATGTTCAGTATACTTAACCTCAATTCCTATTCCGCATTTCTGGCCATTGGCTGTTGTCGCCTTAATATACGTGTCAAATGAGGTTCCATCATTTAGATATGATTCCTTAGGATTTGGTGCATACTCAAGCTTGACCGAATCGATATCTATGCCCTCGCTATTAAATGCCTGACCGATTATAGAGACTGCTGCTTCCCGGTTTGTGTCTAATGGAGCTAGCAAATTGAATGGGATATGCTCACTTCGCAACATGTCTGCATCACGATCGTGAGAGTATGAGGGGTAACGATTTCGCAGAGACTCTCTGCAGTTTAACTTGTCGTAATAATTCAACAATGCCTCTGCATCAGAATCAGTTAACCTGTTTCCGTATTCCTGGAATGGAACCTTTAAAACTGTGGCACGATATCTTGATTGAAAGAGACGGGCTTGAGCCTTGAACCTATCGTCTGGCTTATATTGCGTGCCGATATCCATATTTTATATTTCTCTAACCGTGTGGCGAAACATCCGCCACACGTTAAGTGTGAGCGTGAGCAGAGCGAGCGGTCACACTTAACGATCAGGATCACTCGCAAGCAATGGCCGCCGCGCGGCTATTGTTTGTCGAGTGCATTCCTGGGTTCGGCTTTCTCTTTCTGCTCTAATGCCAAGAGAATCATACTAGCCACTTTATCTCCCTGGGCGGTCGTACCCAGGTTGTTCGGATGAACATTCCCGGGTGATTGCCATTGTGACTGGTTCGGTTTGCTCAACCCATAGAGATCATTGATGGCTATTTCGGGATAGTCCTTCAAGACTTCAAGAGCTGCGTTGTTATACTTGACTGCATCACCGGCAATTCGCCCTCTTGAGTTTTCAGGGACGGGCGTTGTGGTAGCAAATATAATCTTTGAGTCAGGAGCTATTTTCTTGAAATATTCGATAATCTGCTTGAGCGTCATCGTGTATTCTTCAGAAGGGTGAAGCTGTTCGCCATTTGTTGTGTCGTACTTCCCGTTTTCGTCAAGGTACTTGAGATCATGAAGACCCACGTTGAAATGGATGACATCCCACTTGAAGGGCCAGTATTCGGCCATCTTCTCATGCATTGTTTCCATTGCCGGGATCACCCTTGCCGTATCCCCGCCATTGAGATGGATGCGGTATACATTTGCTTTATTCTTCAGTTTCTTCCGGACTTGCGGAGTGTAGAGCATTGAGATTGAATCACCATATATCAGGACATTGGGGAGAGCAGAATTGTTTCGTACAAAGGCAAACTCAGGGCGTTTGCTGGATTTATTACCTACGAGCGAAGTCCATGCATCTTTTGCGGTTTCAGCGTGCACCATGCCTGCAATTGACATGAAGAACATCAAGGCTACTATAACTTTAATCATTCTTTTCACTATATTCTCCTTTGGTTTCTTTAGCCGAACAGAGGCATAGGTGGAAAATTTTCCGTCATATTGACATATATAGAAGGAAAATATTCCAGTTATACCTGCGATTAAAACTTCAGAAATGGAAAACATTGACTATGATTTTCCGAGTTTGTAATACACGTCTTATTTTTCCATATATTGGATATAATAAGTGGGGTAAAAGTGGAAAGCGAGAACAAATTTAAAGATCACGGACAAAAATTCAGACCTGATCCATCGACCAAGGTTATCTCACCGATTACGGACAATTCTGAGACATCGATAGCGGTTTGCACACATGGTCATCCATTGTAAAGCCCAATGTTTGATTCATGCGCGGCTTATCGCGTCCGATGCAAGCGGTTATTCTGGGAAGACGGGGTTATCCCTGTATTTAGGATTCCGGTGAAAAACACTGGGGGCCGGATAAAACAACCTGAAGGTTGAACTCCA
>CAZBGF010000386.1:0-2471 GCA_964491255.1 uncultured Verrucomicrobiota bacterium | reverse complement strand
CAAAGAGACTATGGCGGGCCAGGCGAACGGCCCCTACAATCCGTCAGCTGACGGATAGCCGCGGTTCGCCACGCCTGCATCGCTATGCGAAGCATTGCGGGCAGGATAGAACCGGATTAGCAACTCAAGTTGATTGGGCGCAACCCTCGCATAATCCAGAACTAATGAAGGAATAAAAAATGATCAAACATTTCGTGGCGATTGATAATGTCTGTGCCTGGCCAAATCTAACCATGCTCCCCAACGGAGAAATCGTGGCTGTAATATGGAATCAACCCTGTCATCTAAAGTGGGAGGGAGATTGTGAATGCTGGGCAAGTACCGATGGAGGCGAGAGTTGGTTGCACCGGGGAATGGTAACGCAACATGAACCAGACACCGCTCGAGGCAACATCGCTGTTGGTCTGGCCAATAATGGCGATCTGATTGCCCTGGTCGCCGGGTGGTCTGACAAACCAAAAGTGCCAGGCGCACCTTTCCGTGCCAAAAAGCTTTTACCATGGATCTGTCGTTCATCCGACAACGGCGCGACTTGGACATGCGAGGGAGAGTTGCCAGGCGGCGGCGGCGCGCGCAGTGATATTGTCGCAGGGCCGAATGGCACGTTGCACGTAGCAGCCTACATAACAAAAAGTGTTACAACCACAAAGGTTAATGCTGCTGCAGTATTTTTAACAAGCCGGGATGACGGCCACACCTGGGAAAAAACATCAACGATAAGCGATGAAATCAACGAAACATTTATTATGCATGTGGGTGGCGGTCGCTGGCTGGCGGCGGGACGAACAAATGACAGATTTAATCAGCACTTGGATTTATATGTTTCTGAAGATGACGGTTGCAGCTGGCAAAGGTCACAAACGTTGACCGGTATGTCGATGATTCCCGGTCATCTTTTGAAACTGCGTGATGGCCGGATTTTGTTAAGTTATGGAATTCGGCTAACCGGGTGTCGTGGGATCGGGATACGTTTTAGCGAAGATAAGGGAAAGACATGGACAAAAGTACCAACGGTGCTGGTGCAATTCGGGTATCCGACTGACAACGGTTATCCGTCCAGTATAGAACGAGACGACGGTACTATTGTAACTGCGTGGTATTCAAAAGGCACCACCATGCATTCCCGCTACCACATGGGCGTAACTTGCTGGACACCTGACGATCCCCGCCTGCGCTACGGAGGTTTGACAGAAGAAGATGGATACACAGCAATAAACGGTGACATAACAAAAAAAAGAAAAATAGCAGAAGAGAGAGACGTATAAAATAAATTTACAACAGGCTGACCATAAAAAGATGATTATATTACTGCATCACGCTTAAAATTGTAGACATCGGTTTGCAAGAAGAATGCGGATGATGATTATGGAAAACATAAATAATCTTATGCTGTCCAAGAAAAAGCTATTTTGGACAAGAGTGATATAAAACCAGAATATCGGAACTGAACTTTTCGAGGAAGACAAGAGCTTTCTCGATATTAACCGTGTTTTAGCTCGAAAAATCAACATTACGGGATGATACTGATTATAATAATGTTATTGAAGGAGAACTATTTTGAAATCAAAATCGAAAACAATAGGATTGAATAAAAATCAAAAATATTTTCAGAAAAGCAACTTTAACACTCCAAACTATAGCGGAGGAGATAAAAAACTTCTGGCAACAACCGATTATTTTGACAATGTTCTCTCTCAGTGCTTCTATGACAGAACCCAGCTGGATAGTTTGCACAGGTATCTCGCCGCAATCGGTGTTACACGTCATCAATGGATCGTTGATACAATGTTAAATTTGTATGATGAACATCAGTCTGGTTTCGATATTCTGGCTGAAGCCACAGAATCAGCGCATGCCCATGGTCTTGAATTCTATGCCGAGATCAAACCCTTTGAGGGTGGTGGTTTTGGAAATTCATTCCCGCACTCATTGCCATTCCCAAAGGGTACGATTGCTTTCAAAGACATGCGTGGGATTATTCCCTTAGCACGTCCGTTTGTTGCCAGTCACCCGCATATGTGTTTAAAGCGCAGGCCCGGAAGTTATGAATTTCGCGGCCCTGTCACTTCATTCCGCCTTGTGAAAAGTGATGACCAACCTACACGCATCAAGCCTGAACATCTCTCCATATGGACCAGTTCCACTAATAACCGGTTTTTACAATATGAAGGACCTGTATCATTTCGTGAATCGGTCGAATGGCGTCCTGTCTTCCCCTTGGCAAGGCAATGCCGTATTCTTCACTTGGAAGGATTACAGATACCCACGACTCACAAATATATTCTTATACGTTGCTCTTTATCTGACGGACAGGGTGATTTCACCAACGAGCGCGGAAGCATTGTCGAGTTGGAGGGCCCGGATCATGAGAATATTCCATTTATCCTAAGTACCGGGATGGTTAAACATGATGACCGTGAGAAATGGTTTGAACCCCGTCAAAAAAAATATAGACGGATGATTCGATATCT
>CAZBGF010000385.1:0-2476 GCA_964491255.1 uncultured Verrucomicrobiota bacterium | reverse complement strand
TCCCGCACTCGCTGGATTTCTTTCTGCTTTGTGCCTATGTGCCTTTGTCACTTTGCGCCTGAGTAGTTATATGTTTTTTTAAGTTGCAAGACCTTTTCGTATAAGCTCTAATTAAATGGATGCCTCTGATGATATTATATTTATTTCGCGTTCCCGGGAACTGACTTTTTCAGACCCCGTCGAGATCATCAGTGTGGGCACAGTTGATGAAGTCAAGCCTTCTCTGGAACGAGTGGCTAAAGGCGTTTCTCAAGGACTTTATGCCGCTGGATTTCTTGCGTACGAATCAGCTCCGGCGTTTGATCAGGCGATGAAAACACACGAGCCTGGTCGTTTCCCTCTATTGTGGTTCGGATTATATAAAACCGCAAAACGTCATTCCATTACTTCACCTGAAATTAAAGAATTTGACCTTGGCCCATGGAAATCGCTGATTTCTACTCATGAATACCATGATCATATCCACCGAATACGCGGCCTGATCGCGGAGGGTGATACATACCAGGTTAACTATACATTTCCCATGCGGGCTGAATTCAAGGGTGATACTTTAAGCTGGTTTCGACAATTACGTAACGCACAGCAGGCGGATTACTGCGCCTTTATCCGTGCCGGTCGGTTCCATATTCTCTCGGCATCACCGGAGCTTTTTTTTCGACTTAAAGAAAATACGATCGAGTCGCGGCCCATGAAAGGAACAAGACCGCGTGGCCGATGGCCGGAAGAGGATCGCAATGCCGCCGCCTCACTTGCGGCAAGTGAAAAGGACCGCGCCGAAAATGTCATGATTGTTGACCTGCTTCGGAACGACATGGGGCGAATAAGTGAATTTGGCTCAGTGCGCGTCCGAAGTCTGTTCGATATTGAGCCGTATCCAACCGTATGGCAGATGACTTCAACCATAATATCACGTACACAGGCAACGGTTCCTGAAATCATGAGTGCTCTGTTCCCCTGCGGCTCCGTAACGGGCGCTCCTAAAATCCGAACCATGGAGATCATACGGGAACTCGAGCCGTTCCCGCGCGGCGTTTATTGCGGCACTATTGGTTGGTGGGCGCCTGATGGGCAGGCCGAGTTCAATGTTGCCATTCGAACAGTGACGGTCGATATTGAATCCGGCCAAGCTCTTTACCACGTGGGCGGCGGTATTACATATGGATCGTCGGCTGAGGATGAATATGACGAGTGCCAGACGAAAGCCGCTCTACTGAATCGGCATGAGCCTGAATTCGAACTGATTGAATCCATAAGGCTCGATAAAGAGTATTTCCTGCTCAACGAGCACATGGAACGACTCGCCAAAAGCGCTGATTATTTTGGATTCAGCCTGGACCGTTCGGCCGTAAAAGCCGCTCTGGCTGAGAAAGCGCGTTCCATTAAATCATCCGTTTCAAATGATCGCTCGGCCAGGATACCGCAAAAAGTTCGGCTTCTTGTGAAACAAAACGGTTCATTACGAATCGAAGCGAAGCCAATCAGTTCCCCCATTCCTATGCGTATTGGGTTTGCGGCCCAGCCCATTGATGAAAGCAATGTATTTCTTTTTCACAAAACCACGTATCGAACCGTTTATGAGCAGGCGCTGGCCTCGCGCCCTGAATGCGACGATGTCCTGTTATGGAATCGTTGCGAAGAAATTACGGAAAGCAGTATAGCTAACGTGGTTCTGGATATCGACGGTCAGCGACTGACCCCGCCGGTGCGTTCCGGATTACTACAGGGAACATTCCGAAGATATTTGATTGACCGGGGTGAAATCCATGAGCGGGTTTTAACACGGGACGACGTTGCCCGTGCGCAATCTATTCATCTTATCAATTCCGTTCGCAAATGGATTAAAGTGCAATGGATTGACTGTCAGGCCTGAAATAAGCGAAGTTAAGATACCATATGGAATCCCTACAGGGTTCGTTTCGGTCGTGTCGCACTGTACTCCAGCGCGTTGCGCTGGGTTAGTATATCCCTTTCAGGGATACGCAGCACGCCAAAGGTGTGCAACATGATAGCACAGGCCAACGGCCTGGGTTACAGGAACAGGAACACACCGACATATGCAGTCAAAAGGGTTGCCACAGGAATTGACAGTGTTGTGACAAGCTCGCTTATTTTAGGTCAGGTATTTGTGGCTGAATAGAATAATTGGGTTGCATTAGAATGAAGTTATGGTAGATTACTGGAAATGTCATTCCAACGAATACAACGATTAGCCCTGTCTTTGTTCATGATGGGATTAGCGCTCATGGTCATGCCGTGTTACGGTAAAGGCCGTTCCTCAGGTAACACCGGTAACGCGTTATGCCTGGGAGGCCGCTATCATACTGATCATTCGATATATACTGATCTTCCGTTTGGTGATGGCGATATTTCATACATGTTGGCCTATGAGTATGATCAACACATTACTTGCTGGCAATTCGGGCTGGACTATGCCCCTGAAGTTTCAGGAACAAGGGATGTTGATTCAGACGACGCG
>CAZBGF010000384.1:0-2485 GCA_964491255.1 uncultured Verrucomicrobiota bacterium | reverse complement strand
TAGCGACGCTGGATAATTTAACTTTTAATCTCTATGCCTTCCTTAACAAATATTAAGGAGGACATAATGACAAAAGAAAGATTATCTATGCGAAAAACAAGAGAAATTTTACGGCTTAAGTTCGATTGTTGTCTCACCGACCGGCAAATTGCAAAAAGCTGCTCAGTTGCTCGAAGTACTGTTGCAAAATACAGCAGTAAGGCTGAAGCAGCGGGTTTGACATGGCCGCTTCCTGAGAATCTAAGCGACACAGATATTTACAATCTAATTTTCAAAGACAGGAATAACCAGCCCGTTAACAAACGCAATATGCCCCCTATGACGTACACCCATAATGAACTGAAGAAAAAGGGCGTTACACTTCAACTGCTCTGGTATGAGTATAAGCAGAATAATCCTGCCGGGTATCAATTCAGCTATTTTTGCGAGCTGTATCAGAAATGGGCAAAAAAACTGGATATCGCTTTAAGGCAGCGGCACAATGCCGGAGAAAAACTGTTTATCGATTACGCGGGGCATACTGTTCCCGTACATGATCCGCAAACCGGCAACATAACTGAAGCGCAGATATTTATTGCGGTCTTCGGGGCAAGCAATTACACGTTTGCCGAGGCGACCTCTTCCCAGGCCCTGCCATACTGGATAAAATCCCACGTTCATGCATTCGAGTTCTTCGGAGGTGTTCCACAGATCCTTGTCCCTGACAACTTGAAATCCGGCATAACCAGCCCGTCAAGGTATGAACCGGATATTAATCCGACCTATAATGACATGGCACTGCATTACGGCACTGCTGTTATCCCTGCAAGGGTAAAAAAGCCGAAGGATAAGGCCAAGGCTGAAAACGCGGTTAAATTTGCAGAGAGCTGGATTTTAGCGGCTTTAAGAAATCATACTTTCTTTAGTTTTTCAGAACTGAACAAGGCGATTGCACAGAAGCTGACTGAACTGAACGACAAAAAGTTCCAGAAGCTCGATACTACCCGCCGGAAGATGTTTGAAACAATAGACAAGCCGGTTTTAAAGCCGCATCCTGTCAACAAATATGAGTATGCGGAATGGAAGAAAGCCAGGGTAAACATTGACTATCACATTGAGTTTGAGCGGCATTACTATAGCGTGCCCTATCAGCTGAGAAAAGAGCAGGTGGATGTCCGGTTTACGGACACAACCATAGAGGTCTTGTTTAAGAATAAAAGAGTCGCAAGTCATCGCCGGAGCTATAAAAAGGGGGAATTTACAACACGTCGGGAGCATATGCCCAAATCCCATCAGCAATATCTAAAATGGACACCGTCCAGGATTATTAACTGGGCCGGAAAAACCGGCCCCAAGACCGCCCAGCTCGTTATGTGCATTATGAACAGCAGACTTCATCCTGAGCAGGGCTTCCGTTCCTGTCTGGGTATCATGCGTCTGGCTAAACAATATACGGTTGAACGTCTTGAGAAGGCATGTGAACGGGCAGTGGCTATTAAATCATATTCTTATAAAAGCGTGGGTTCTATTTTAAAAAAAGGGCTCGATCAGGTTCCTTTACAAAATGAACAGCCCGAAACCGAACCCATTGATCACCCCAATATCAGGGGAAGTCGCTATTACAAGTAAAGGAGATAAACATGTTGAATGAACAGACACTCGAGAAGCTATATGACATGAGACTAGGCGGAATGGCAGAGGCATTTAAAGAACAGATGGCACAGCCTGATATAAATGATCTGTCTTTTGAAGAGCGATTTGCCTTCCTGGTTGATCAGCACTGGACCTGGAGAGATGACCGGCGGCTGAAAACCCTTCTCAGAAATGCCAAACTGAAGGACAATGCCTGTATAGAAGATATTGATTATAAAAGTCCCCGCGGCATCAACAAATCATTGATTTTAAGTCTTTCAGGCTGTGATTGGATTAAAAATGCTCAAAACGTTATTATCACTGGCCCAACCGGTGTCGGCAAAACCTACCTTGCCTGCGCCCTCGCGAACCGTGCCTGTAGAAAGGGATATGCCTCACTGTACAAAAGAGCGCCCCGTCTGTTCCAGGAAATTGCTATTGCCAGAGCTGACGGCACCTATTCAAAACTGATGAATAAACTCGCAAAAGTAAAGGTGCTCATTATCGACGACTTTTGTATTGCGGCCATGAATGACGCTGAGCGCAAAGATCTTTTAGAAGTAGTTGAAGACAGGCAGGGGCTTAGTTCAACGATCATATCCACGCAGGTTCCTATGAAAAACTGGTTTGAGATTATTGGTGATCCGACAATAGCGGATGCGATTCTTGATCGTTTAATTCACAACGCACATAAAATTAATTTAAAAGGAGAATCCATGAGGAAAAGACGTTCCCCCTTGACTAAGGAAAACAAATCTGGGATGTAGTGAAAAAGTCAGCGTCGCTTCGCTCCGATCAGGTGGCCGATTTACTCTGGAACAGGTGGCCGCAATGGAGCGGAACAGGTGGCCGCAATGTTCCGGAATAGGTGGCC
>CAZBGF010000383.1:0-2487 GCA_964491255.1 uncultured Verrucomicrobiota bacterium | reverse complement strand
CACGAGTGCCATGGGGAAAAATAATCTTGTTTCCCGAGCATACAGCGGAGCCCATGCCATTAAATCCTCTCCCGGATTTGCGTTTCCACATGATGCTACCATCTTCAAGCTTGATCTTGTATAGGAAATTCGGGTAGAGAAAATACCCAAATCCATCTTGAATACACGGAGTTCCCAGTCCGTGTTCCCGGGAGGTCTCCGTCGTCCACAGGCTCTCACCGGTTCCGGCTTTCAGAGCCATGACACGATCTGATTGCTCGAATACGATTCTGTCATCGGAAATGACTGGTCCTCCACATTGATAGTAGAATCCTCCTTTTTTCATAGTTGTATGCCATAGCCTTTCGCCGCTTTGGGCGTCAAAGCAGCAGACAAAGGCACAATAAAGATTTATTACTCCGACAAGGTATATTTTTCCTTTCGCCGTCGTTAGCGGGGCCAGAGTCATTCGCCATGGGAATTCACGAGTTTTCAATCCTTCATAAATATTTTTCTTCCAGAGGATTTTTCCATTATTTTTGCTGAATTTAAATAAAGATCCCTCATTACTCAAGGCGAAGACAGCATCGTCGCAAAGGACTACGGTGCTGTTGATATCGTTGCCTGTCACCGTTCGCCAGAGTTGTTTTCCTGTGGAGAGATTTAAACGGACGACACCCGCTTTTTCCGCGCCAAGTTGTCCGTCGCGCAAGCCCATAAACACGCTGTTAGCGGGCTCGTCTACGATTGGCGCTGAATAATAGAAAATATTGTTGCCGGTGGAATGCAACCAGGCGAGAGCCAGTGGCGAGTCCGAAATTTCTGAAACTTCAAAGACTCGTTTCGCGTTCCAGCTTAGGTCGCCGGATTGAGCTGTGATCGCAATCGTATATTTTCCAGAGGGTAAAGAGGCTGATATTTCGCTACTCCAGGTCCAGTCACTTTTCTGTTTAAGTTTCCCCGAAGCAACAGTTTTATCGTCACTGGTAATTGTCCAGCGCACAGAATCAACTATGTTTACGCTGTCATAAATATTTGCCGCAATCAACAGTTTATTGTCTTTCATGACTTCTGTCATAGGTGAAAGAATTGTCATTCTCTGTTTTTGGCCGAGAACTCGAATATACGACGAAAACTTAATGCCTGCATTTTTAGATTTTGTGATTTCCATCTGATTGGGTGGAAGCAGTGGTGAGGATTTCTTTTGATTCAAGTTATGATTTTTTGAAAGCATATCAAGTCTTGATTTTATATTAGGTTCACAATCGATAAACCTGCATCTTTTAGTAAAACCTCCCCAGTCATAATTACGCACCGGTGCGCTGCAAATTTCCGGAATCCCCTGAGTGTCCTGAATATTATGGCAATGAAGATGCGCGCGTAGAATGGCAAGGAGCTTGTGTCCGGCATTGTTAATCATCGGAAGAACTTTTGGCAGGATGGATCGTGGTATATGAGTGGCCAATACTATTTCCGTTCCTTTTGGAAGAAGTCTCAGGTGTTTTTCCAACCATTGAAACTGCGTTATTTCCTGTTCTTTCGTGAGGTATTTTAGTTCCGAAACCATTCCGATAAAATGCAAATCGCCACAGTTCCACGCATAGGCCAAAGGCCCCATCGTTTCCAGGTAATGTGAAGTTCTTAACGGTTTTGATTCAAGCCCGTCATGTCCACCGAAGATAGGATAAAACCTTAACCTTAACTCACGGTATTTTTCCTTCAGGAAGCTGAGATTCTCAATTTTCCCATAGTTGGTCAAGTCGCCAGGCCAAACAGAAAAAACCGCTTTTCCCTGTTTCTGGAATTCCAGTAACTGCTGTAAATCACCCATAAGCTGTTTATAATTTCTGACTAATGGGTATTGAATGTCACCTCCATGGATAAAAGAAAATTTGTTTGACTTAACATCCGGGGTCTTAATCAAACCAAACAAAATTTCTTTTCCATCGCTTTCCGCCACATAAGAAAAATCTGTTGTCGCTTTCCAGCCTTTTGGTTCCGTTATAAAAATCCGAGTGAGCATATCCGCAAATTTCGCGAGTTTGAAGATTCCGTCCGTTCCAGTCAAAATAATATCGCGACCGTTCGAAACTTCTATTCCTTCCATGGGCTTTTCATCGGCATCCATTATAGCGTTGGCATTCGCGTCGTGAAACACTTTTCCGGAGACTGCTGAAGATTCCTGTGCTGTTCCCGTGTCGCCGGAACTTTTCTTCTGCCCGAAAACATTAAAAACCATCAACGAGATCAGAATAAAACAACCGCATATTGATATTTTTCCACTACTTCTTTTCACTTGATCTTCCTGTTATAATAAACTTAAACTTTTTCTCGAACTGATCCTGAAATGTTATTCTATGCTTTCCCATTCACAGGCTGGAAGCCTGTGCTACATTTTTCCAATCGCCTTAAAACTTCCCAATTTCTTTCGACAAAGTTCTGGGCAAGGTTTGCATTTTTTTCAAATTTGACTCTACCTAATTTCAGTAAGACTTTATGTCTATCATT
>CAZBGF010000382.1:0-2489 GCA_964491255.1 uncultured Verrucomicrobiota bacterium | reverse complement strand
GTCTTGGCGCGATAAAATGTATTTTCGCCTTTGATTTGCACAGATTGACACTGATATAAAGAAAGAAGATAAGATTTTTCATTTTACTATCAATTATTTGAGAAGTTTTTTATCTTTATCCGCGAAAATCCGCGCAATCCGCGGTTAAAATGCTTTTCGGATTGGGTCTATATCAATACCAATTAGATCACACGTTTGGCTCGCAAAGAACTCCTTGTCCGCCAAACGAAGTTTCTTCTTCTCTTTTGCATGAATGTCCAAATCCGCTTCGATAGCATCTATGATTTCAGGCGCAAACCGGGCCAATTCCTCCACTTCTTCCAGGAAATCTCGAAAGTCTGTGTCAGGAACCGTCAAAAAAAGGTTGCCAGTCGACACTCTTTCCACTATCGTTTCTTGTGCCGCACGTGTTGCCATAAACAAATTCCTTTCTTTTTAAGATGTTTCTAGTTAACGTGTTGCGACACATCTTGTCAAGTCTTTTCTTGAAAATAATACAATCTTTTTTGTGGCTATTAAATACCTTTTCGGATAGACTCTATTTATGAAACCAAAATTAAGACTATCCCTGAAGATTGTGCTCAGCGTATTGGCGCTGTCCATTGTCATTTCAGGAGGGGTCTATGGTTATAAAACGCTGAGAAAGTATTTATTTCTGGACAATTTTGGTGTTGTTGAAAACGGCAGGATTTATCGCAGTGGCCAGCTTTTACCATTTCAATTGGATAAAGTGATTTCAGAATATGGTATTAAAACCATTATTCGCGCCAATATTCCTGAATTATCCGCGAAGAGCAGAGTCCTGGAAAAAACTATTTGTGAAAAACACAATATTCAGATCATTGCGATTGTCATGCCGGGAGATGGTTTGGGCTCTTTCGAACAGTATGACAAAGCCGTTGAAATACTCAGAAATCCTGATAATTTACCTGCCCTGGTCTGCTGTGCGTGTGGAACGCATCGAACTGGTGCAATTATAGCGGGTTACCGCGTGTTCGTTCAAAACTGGCCTGTCAACAAAGCGCTGAAGGAAATGGAAAACTATCGTTTTCGGCCTTTTCCGCATCGGCGTAAAGGCAAAGAACATCCATTACTTCCACATCTGCGCGCTTATTTTCGCTCTCGTCTTCCCGGGGGCTTGACCCCCGATTGGTCCGAGTAAGCTCTATCTTTTAATATCCTTATCTCCTTCCCACTGATCTTTAAACCTGACTCCTTTAGCTTCCACCTTTGTTACTGTTCTGGTGAAAAGTATGAACCACTGTGTATAACAGTCCACGGTTATATCTATTAATGCATCTGCGCCAACATTACGTTTGGCGTCGTCAACAGCATCTCTTGTTGAGTTGGCGCCTGTTACTGGAATAATGCCCAGAATTGCAAATCTGCTGTCAGTTGCCGATGTAGGACCGATGACAGTATATGGCTTAGCATGAAGAGGTGTGTTTGACGCAGCAATTCCTCCCGGCATAGAAGCACATCCAACAAATAAAAGATTCAATGCTAATACAAAAAACAATTTAATATATTTAATCATTATATATTCCTTCCTATATTAAGAACCGGTTTTGTTAAATATGCAGCCATAAACAATGTTTTGTTAAACCTTAAAAAATCTTTATGTATCTGCATTACATTTCTTTATGTAAAAATTATGATACATTAATAATCAGAAATTTACAAATGTTATTTCCCCGGGGTCAAACTTTCACCCCAGCTTTTTTGTCTATGTCATGGATTCGGTATTGCGAAGTAATGGGAATTATGTTATTCAGTATTCAGTATTATAAAATATAAAACATTGGTGGAAATTTGCTTGAAAACACGAATCGGTATATTAGGCGGAACGTTCAATCCAGTTCATATAGGGCACTTAATCCTGGCTCAGGATGCCAGGGAAGCGTTTGAGCTGTCCAAAGTTTTGTTTGTTCCCTGTGATAAGCCTCCACACAAAAATGCGAGTTCCCTGATTTCCGCGAAACATCGCGTGGCCATGCTGGATCGTGCTTTGGAAGAAAGCGTGAGGTTTGAAATCTGCGATCTTGAAATACAGCGTGAAGGCGCTATTTCTTATTCCATTGACACTGTTCGCAGATTGACAGAATTGTATCCGCACCAGGAGCTTCTGTTTATTATCGGCTCCGACACATTACTCGATCTTTATCAATGGAAAGCAATTAACGAACTGTTGGGGCTCTGCCGATTTATCACCATAAGTCGGCCTGGATTTGATCTGGATATCATTAAGGAAAAAGATATTAAACTCGATCCACCATGGCCACGTCTGTTACAGAAAAACGTGTTTACGGGCCATCAAGTGGATGTTTCCTCGTCTGATATCCGACATCGTGTTGCCGAGGGCATGAGCATCCAATACCTGGTTTTGCCAATAGTTGAAATGTACATAGCCGAGCACAATTTGTATAAATAAAGTCTATCCGAAAAGGGTTGACGAGTAAAAAAGGAACCCTGAAGGGGTTCAACTTCAT
>CAZBGF010000381.1:0-2498 GCA_964491255.1 uncultured Verrucomicrobiota bacterium | reverse complement strand
TTCCGATGTGGGCGGATATAAAGAAGTCGTTTTTTCCATCCAAGGCAATAATGTCTACCGAATGTTACAATATGAATGTGGCGCTCACCGGGTCCAGCGGATCCCGGTCACTGAGACATCAGGCCGGATTCACACATCCGCAGCCACAGTCGCCGTACTCCCTGAAGCCGAAGATACAGATAACATTGAAATCAATCCGGAGGATTTGCGCATTGATGTCTATCGGTCATCCGGTGCAGGCGGACAGCATGTCAATAAAACCGATTCAGCTGTCAGGATAACCCATTTACCAACAGGCATTGTAGCAGCGAGTCAGGAGGAACGTTCGCAGCATAAAAACCGGGCCAATGCCATGCGCGTGCTTCGTTCCCGACTGCTTGCAAAAAAACGTCAGGAATTTGATACCCAGCTTGGTGACAAGAGGCGTTCCCAAATCGGCAGTGGCGATCGCAGTGAACGCATTCGCACGTATAACTTCCCTCAAAACCGGGTTACAGATCACCGCATTGATCTTACCCTCTATAGTCTGGATAAAATCATTGAAGGCAACCTTGATCCTTTAATCAAAGCGCTATGCGATCATGAGCTTGACGCCCGCCTGCAAAAAAACACGGATGAAATACTAATGGGTGATCTGCAAAGCTTAGCTTAAAGCATATCCAATCGCGCATACGAGATGCGCTCCTACCCCATGGTTCCGTGTAGGAGCCGATCTTGATCGGCGATCGGATCGGCTTGAATGAAATCATGACATCACGCGAGATGCGGCAAATGAAAACCAACCGACTTTTGGACATTATCAGCCATGCGACAGCGGAGTTGACTGACCATAATCTTGATCATTCTCAGTTGCTTAGCGAACAATTAATAAGCTGTGTCTTAAGCTGTGCTCGTCTTGAACTATACAGCCGTTCGAATGATATTCTCAATAAACATCAGGTTAATCAAATTTATGATGGAATCAAACGTATGGTTCAGGGAGAACCACTGCAATATATTACGGGCCAGACGGATTTTATGGGACACAGGTTCAAAGTTGACAACCGCTGTTTGATTCCGCGCCCTGAAACCGAAGCCCTTGTAGAATGGATTGCAGGATTTGAGCCGTTGTGGAAAATTCCGCAGCCGGTCATTATTGATGCAGGAACCGGTAGTGGCTGCATTGCCATAAGCCTGGCTTTGAATAAACCTGAAGGACGATACATAGCCATTGATATCAGCGAACCCGCACTCAGCGCGGCCAAAGAAAATGCTGCCATGCACGGCGTCCAGGAACGGATTCAATTCAAGCACCATCATCTGCTCAACGGACTTTCAGCTGACAGTGCAGATGCAGTGATATCCAATCCACCGTATGTTCGCACTGATGAATGGGAAAGGTTGGAACGACATATACGGGACCACGAGCCGCGCACAGCGCTGGATGGCGGATCTAACGGGCTCAGTGTCATAAATCCGTTAATCCTTCAGTCGTTTCATGTTCTAAAGCATCGAGGATTCATCTTCATGGAAGCAGGAGAGGATCAATGGCTGGATATTCAGGCTTCTCTGGAGAGCGCCGGATTTCGCGGGAGTACAATCAGACAGGATCTGACCGGAAAGAAAAGAATGATTTGCGCAAATAAATGAATGTAGCCTGATCTATTCATCTGCCACTAAGTCACGAAGAAAGAATTTAACCACAGATTTCACAGATGACACAGATTGTTATTACCCATCTATACCACGACATAATCAATAAAACCTGTGTAATCTGTGGTTTTTCTTCCCCCTTTTTGCGGCGAATAATCCAGGGTAGAAACAGTTAACGATTTTTTACAGAAATAGCGCTTGAACAAAAAGGATATGTATAGTAATAATAAGTTTGTATATTAAATTTACGCTTAGGAATTTCAAAGTAGCCATAAAGGCACTAAGATAAAAAAGAAGAGGATAAGGAAATAAATCTTTTATCCTTCGTGTCCCTGGCCGACCCGAGACGTGTCGTCTCAGGCAGGCTTTGAGACTTAGTGGCAGAATTGCTGAAATCAAATGCGATGGCGCCATTCTGAGCAATCGTTATTACTGGAGGAATTACATGTCTGTTAAAATCAGATGTCGACGAACGGGGGCAAACAACGATCCTTGCTTCCGGATTGTAGCTGCGGACACCCGTTTTCCGCGTGACGGAAAATACCTCGAAATTCTGGGTTGGTATGACCCGAAAAAGAAAGAGAACGGTTTTAGTCTCAAGATGGAACGGATTGAAGCATGGAGAAGTAAAGGCGCCCAGATTTCGGAAATCGTTAAAAGCTTGATGCGGAAAACCAGAGCTATTAATAAACTTCCTGTAACCAAGGAAGCTCCGCCAAAGGTTGATGTGCCAAAGTCTGAGGACAAACCCGAACCTACTGTCGCGTTATCCAAAGACGCTGAGAATGTTCAAGACAAGTCATCGCCAAAAGTTGATGTGCCAAAGTCTGAGGACAAACCCGAACCTACTGTCGCGTTATCCAAAG
>CAZBGF010000380.1:0-2524 GCA_964491255.1 uncultured Verrucomicrobiota bacterium | reverse complement strand
CACAATCATGTCAGGCGCCTTATGACTACTGACCCCCTTGAAGATCTCTTCTCTCTTAAAGATTTTTTTTACTATTTTCTCTTTAGATTGAGGATCCCGGAGATCCTGCAACAAGACGACAACGGAGTCGCGCAGTTCTTCATATTCAGAGCCGGGCTCAACAACTCCATATGGCTCTCTGCCTCTTAAATTGAACCAGATACTACTGAAGATCTCAACATGTTGATCGGCATATACCTTCGTTGAGGTCCAATTGATATTTCCCACACGAGAGGCTAACTGCAATTTATCAACTTGGGTCCGAAACCTGCGCCGAAGATAATGCCTCATCTTTAGAGGTATATACAGTTGGAGCTTTTTCAGTATCAGGGAATAGAAATTCCGCTTCTCAACACCATAATCGCCATTGTTGAACTCTAATAAACCTTTTGAAGCCAACCAGTCATTGAAACTAATATATTTTACCGGTGCAGGTCCGAACCCATGATCCGACATTATAATCAGGGTCGTACTATCATCAAGTCTCTCAGACAATTCCCCGACAATCTGATCCATTCTTTGGTAAGCATCAAATATTACCTGCCCAAATTTTCTGGCATCTTCTTTTTGATAGTGCGGATGATCCTCGTCCATATATTTCCAGAAGCGGTGCTGAAACCTGTCGGTGGCCGTAAACACAACAAGAAAAAGATCCCATTCATATTTATCCATGAGATATTTAGTTGCCCTAAACCTAAGTTCCATTGTGTTCAGGACCGCCCTAATAAATCTTTGACGATCCCTATCGCTTCTGATTCTCACCAAATCGGCCAATTGAGCTTCTATTTCGTAAGCCCCCACGGCGCCCTTTATTTCATCATAAAGGTCCTCTGGAAAAGTAAATACATTGTTTCTACTTGGAGTATCCATTCCGGAAATCATAAACCCGTTAACCTTTTCCGGGGGGAAGGTTAACGGTACATTTATAATACCGACCTTCTTCCCATTCTCGGAAAGAGTGTTCCAGATAGCCTTACATTGCCTTGACTTCCCACTCATCAGGTATTCGTTAGTTTGATATCCTAACGACTTGAAATGAAAAATGCCATGTTTCCCAGGATTTGTTCCCGTCACAAAAGATGTCCAGGCGGGTGCACTATTGGTTGGAATTGTCGACTCCAATTCACCATAGGTGCCTTCCCGCATCATTTTAGTTAGATTAGGCAATTTGCCTGCTTTAACCCATGGTTTTATCAGGTCAAACGTGGCCCCATCGATGCCTATTACGAATACTTTATCCTTATTTGGCATTTTTTCTACCTTGCCTTCTTACCTTATGGCCGCTAAGCTGTCCATATACCTTGAACATACAACGACCAACTAATCGAGCAAACATCCCCGTTTATATCGACCCTTTTCGGAAAAATAGTGTTTGAATTCAAATATTTTGTAGATCCATTTTATACCGTATTTTAGCATGGATTTATTGAAGACCTTAATCATCATACCTGAAGAAAGAAAATTCAGGATACCCTTTGGTATCTGGTACCTGGAAATATCAATTAGAAAATTGAGGTATCTTTTGTTGTCAGACCTCTGAGCAAAGTCCTTGCGATAAACATCCAATTCGTCTTCACTCAGAAGCTCACGCTCCTTTTGTTTCATATAGATCTCAGTTCCCGGAAATGGAACAAGGGAATACACGCGGATTTTGTAGGGCGCTCTGATCTTTTTAATCAGATTAAGGGTATCAAGCAGGTCCTCATCCGTTTCAAAGGGATTGTCAATAAGAATATCATAAAAAGGAAAAACAGAATCCTTGTATTTGTTGACCCATTTCAAAACGTTTTCAATGCCTCTATTCGCTGCCGCCCTGTGATACATCTCCAATGTCCTGGGGCTACCCGTCTGAATCCCAAGTGACAGAAAAGTGAGCCCGGCATCAACAAGGTATTGGAGTTTTTTTTCGCTAATGGAGGCAGGGCTTGTCAAGCAATAGAAAGGCATATCAACTTCCTGTCGATATTTCTCGCTGAATTCCCTAACATAGTCCTCCGAAGCGGAAAGAAAACAATCATCACAAAAATGGACATCCGTTACGAACTCAAAGCGTTCTTTAATCGCCTTAAGCTCTGCAATCAAATTATCAACGGTTCTTCTTCGGATAAATTTCTGCCCTTTGTAGATTCTCTTTAGCTGCGGACTCCCACAAAAAGAGCAATCATAGGGGCATCCCCTGGTGCCAATGATATGGTGGCCTATTATCCCTGGCCTTGTTTGCCCTGGCAAAACTCGCTTTAAGGCAGGATAGGTCGCTTTCATATATCTCAGATACAGTTCGTCCGTAAGGGGCTTGATTTCATCTCCGAGGAGAAGATAATGGCTGGAGCCATCGTAGTCTGAGAAGGGAATTGAATCGAGATCTTCGACCAATTTCCCTGCCGAGTTTCGTTTGGTTCCCTTTTTTAACCACAAACCAGGGATGTTGGAATAGTCCTTTCCAGCATCCATTCGTCTTACCAGTTCCAGCAAAGGGTTCTCTCCC
>CAZBGF010000379.1:0-2525 GCA_964491255.1 uncultured Verrucomicrobiota bacterium | reverse complement strand
CCACCGGCTGAATTGTTCGACTCATTTAGTCAAACAATCGAAGCTTAAGGAGCTAATGGGTGTATTGTAGAGTAGGGTCAGACAGACATATTCTGCCATTCCGTCTGCGCATCCTGCTCACGTGAAGAAGTTTCATCAGGCATAACAATTTCCCGAATAAACACTTGAACAGAACGCACGTCGGGAATTCCCAGAGTATCGCTCATGGCTTCGCGAACACGCTGTTGAATTGCTTGAGACAATTCCTGTATCTTTACGCCAGCCTTGACATTCATATGCAGTCGAATGGCTTTTTCCTTTGGCGCGACACTGGCGCGAAGACTGACGACGCCGGCAAACTCATTAGCCAGATTGGACAAAAAATGATTAGCCGCCTTGACACTGATATTGACCATACCGCCGTCATTATCATAAGAAACGAACCGTTCAGCCTTATGAGATGGTCCCACTGAAAGCGCATAAATCAATACCAACAGGATGAGCATGGCACCAATGATCATCCTGTCTGTTGCGTGATTATTTGCCAGAAACTCCGTAACGAACGATTGAACACCCCAGAAGCTTGTGATCAGCAATATACCCAAAACCAGTAACGTGACCCAAAACAACATACTGATAATACTGTGTAAAATCTTCATGCTTATTCCTCCTCGTAAAACATATTTTTGTTGATTCACATCATTCGCGATTACTTCAATGCTTAGGAATTTCAAAATAGCCACGAAGGCACTAAGACACAAAGGAAAAGGATAAGAAAACAAATTTTTTATTCTTCGTGTCCCTGTCCGACGCGAGACTTGTCGTCTCCCTGGCCGACCCGAGTCGTCTCGGGCAGGCTTTGAGACTTAGTGGCAGAATTAAAGTAAAAGTTGCCCCGCCTTGCGAGGCCTAATTCAACCTATAAACACCTACTCAGTTACTGAGTATGCCATATTCATATCAAATGGTCAACAGTTTATGACACGGTTTAAAGTGAAGCGGATTTGTTAATATCCATCCATTCTTTATAAAAATTGTTAAAGAACTTAATATTATATTTTCCCTGTCGAAACATTAACTCATTGATAATATCCTGACCAAGAGGCACCGTGGTTTTGGGACCCTGTATCACGAATTCCCCTAACGCCCTTGACATGCGATTCATGGCTTCTTCCCGGTTATCACCAGAAACAATAATTTTGGCAATCATACTGTCATAATAAGGCGAAATTTCATAACCGCTGTAAACATGAGAATCCACGCGCACGCCCATACCACCTGGAAAATGGACGCCGTCTACCATGCCGGGTGATGGCGTGAAATTATTTGACGGATCCTCTGCGTTTATCCGCCATTCAATCACATTCCCTTTCGGCTTGATATCTTTCTGATCAAAAGAAAGGTGCTCACCTGCGGCAATTCTGATCTGTTCCTTAACGATATCAATCCCTGTGGCCATTTCCGTGACAGGATGTTCCACTTGAATCCGTGTGTTCATCTCCATGAAATAATAACGGCCATCTTCATCGAGAAGATATTCGACGGTACCCGCATTCCGGTATCCAACGGTTTCAGCGGCTTTGACCGAGATTTTACCCATTTTTTTTCGCAGATCCGGGGTGAGTGCAGGACACGGCGTTTCCTCCAGCAGCTTCTGATGCCGCCGTTGAATACTGCAGTCACGTTCACCGAGATGAACCACCTTACCGTAATTATCCGCCAGAATCTGGAATTCCACATGCCGTGCGTTTTCAATACATTTTTCAATATAAACATCTGCGCGATCAAATGCTTTTTCTGCTTCCGCTCTAGCCATGAGAAAATCCTGAACCAAAGTCACATCATTATGAGCATTCCGCATGCCTTTGCCACCACCACCGCCTGCGGCTTTGATCATGACCGGATATCCTATTTCACGCGCCAGCTTGAGAGCTTCTTCCTGGGTTTTTACAATCGTTTTGCTACCTGGTATAATCGGCACCCCAATTTTTTTCATCAAGTCTCTGGCTATTACCTTATCCCCCATCTTTTGAATATTGTCCGAGGTGGGTCCAATAAACTTGATATTACAACTCTCACAAATCTGAGCAAAATGGGCGTTTTCAGCAAGAAAACCATACCCGGGATGGATCGCATCGACATCCGCCACCTCTGCCGAACTAATGATATTGGCAATTTTTAAATAGCTGTCCTGAGCAGGCGCCGGTCCAATGCAGATCGCCTCGTCAGCAAGTTGAACATGAAGAGAATTCGCATCCACATCAGAATAGAGCGCTACTGTCTTAATGCCCATTTCACGGCATGCCCGAATAATCCGAAGGGCAATTTCCCCGCGATTAGCTATTAGAATCCGATTAAACATGTATCATACCTTTTTTTTCTAACCTCTCTCTTTACCCCATCAACCGTTAAATTAATAGGACGCAGATTTTCGCCACGTCGCTTCGCAAGTGGCCGCTTGGTCCGGCAGGAGCCGGCGTGGCAAAATCTGCGCAGATAATTAAGCATATCTTTATCTTTAAATCCTAACCAAACATATTTGAAAT